>JAYRTK010000184.1:0-7061 GCA_041919595.1 Lysobacteraceae bacterium | reverse complement strand
GAGCAGCACATCGATCGGCAGCAGCACGGTCGCCTGATTGAAGGTGGATGGCAGCGCGTGCAGCAGGCCGGCCTTGTGCGAGACGCCGAGCAACTCGCCCGGCGCGCCGCCGTTGGCGGTGCGCCAGCCCGCCGCACCTTCGAGACCGCAGTGGATAAACGACGAGTGATAGCTGCCCGCCGCGCTCGCGAAGAAGAAGCCGAGCCCGAGCCCGTCGTAAGGCAACGCACCGAGATCCGTGCCGCTGTTGGCAGCGATGAACACGCGACAGGTCGCCGAGGTGCCGACGACATCGCCGCGGAACGATCCGCTGCACCACAGGCCGGTGCCGCCGATCTGCGGCATCGAGGACACGCCAAAATTGAGATGCTGGTGGCGATCGACGTTGTAGCGCAGCACGCAGTAGATCTCGTCCGGCGCGTCGAACGCGTGCAGCACGTAGACGGCCGGCCACTGGATCGGCGCGTTGGCGAAGGACAACAGCTTCACCGACTGCGGGCAGGCGCCGGTCAGCGCCGCACCCGCCTGACCGGTTCCGGCCTGCAGGCGCAGTTCCGTCGCCGTCGCGGTCAGTTGCACGAAGGCGGCGCCCTTGCTCAGGATGCCGTTCGCGAGCGTCCAGCCGCGCGCGGTCAGCGTCGTCTCGATGGCGACCTTCAGCGCCGCGAAACTCGCGACCTGGCCGGTGAACGTCGCCATCAGGCCATCTCCACCGCGACGTAATCGCGCCACGTTGTGCGCGCGCCATCCTGCAGCACCACGAACGCGCGACCGTTCACCGCGCGGATCGCATCGACCGCCTGGCGGACGCTCATGCCCGTTTGATCGATGACCGCGCTGCCTTCGAGCTGCAGCACGTTCTCGGAGGCGTTGTTGAAGCCGGAGACCATGCTCACGCCATCGAGCACGCCGTAGAGATTGCCACTGCTGGGATAGGCGCGTGCATCGTTGTCGTAGGTGCCGAACGTCATCTCGTACAGTTCCAGCGGCTGCGGCTGGTGCAGCGTGCCGGCCGGCACGAGGCAGCGATACCCGCTGCCATTGCGACCCACGTACTCGCCGGCCAGTCCGGCGTAGGTGACCTCGGTGCCCTGGCCGTTGCCGAAGGGCGAGATCTGCACCTTCTTCCAGGTCCCGCCGGCATCGCGCAGGAACAGGAACCCGTCGTTGTAGCCGGCCTCGCTGCTGCCGCGGCGTCCCTTGTACGGGAACCAGTGCAGGTCGCTGTAGCGCCGCGCGTCGCGGCCATCGAAGTGCCCGGCGACGACCAGCGGCGACGGAAACTCCTTCGGCCGCGCATACGCCAGCGCCTTGCCGACGTAGAGATGCGCGTAGATCGGCGAGCCGACCTTGAGCGCGCCGACGATCCGGCGCGGATTGGCGGTCAGGAAGTACGTCACCGCCTGGTTGTGGCCCGGTACGCCCGACGTCTTGATCCCGGGCTGCGCCTCGAACGGTGCAGCCGGCACGTAGCCGGTCATCGTCGCGGCGAGCAGGTTGTAGTAATCCGCCGCGACGTTCTGGTACGCCTTGAAACCGACGGTGATCTCTTCCTCGCCCGTGGTGCCGGTGGAGCGCAAGATCAGTTCGCGTTCGGGAATCGAGGTGTCGAAACGCAGCGTCGTCCAGCCGGCGCTCTCGGCGAGCGCGCGCAGGACATCGAGCAGTTGCAGGTGGGCGTCCGGGCCGGCGCTCTTGACCACGGTGTCGATCGCATACGCCATCAGCCACCGATCCTTTGGCGCAGGAAGCTGCCGTTGCGGTCGATCACGTTGAGGATGGTCTGCTCCAGGCCCCGGCTTTGCGCCATGGATTCGGCGAGCGCATCGGTGTTGATCGCATTGATCAGGCGCAGATTGAGTTGCGGGTTCAGACCCGCTGCCGCGCGCGCCAGGCCGCCTTCGGCGAAGTTGACGCGCGGCGCGCGCGGCAGCGATACGGCGGGCGGCGTCGCACCCGCGAAGCGGCGCGCATGCCAGGCCTCCAGCGCCGGCATGCCGCGGCGGTTGAAGTCTTCGAGGAAGGGCAACGCACCGGGCTGGCGCACCACGGCGGCGCGCGTGACGAACTCGAAATCCGACAGCCACGCCGGAATGCTGTCGCTGGTCGCGGTCCCCGGTCCGCGCACATGGCCGCCGGTGGCGTACCCGCCCCCGCCGTTGAAGGTCGCCTGCGCGATCAGGCCGGCGATGGTCGCGCCCTGCGCGATCGCCCCGGCAATGAACGGAATGTTCTGTGGGAAACCGACCTTGCTCGCTTCGGCCACGTTGTTGGCGAGCGCGAGCGCGGCCTGGGCGATGGCGAACGCCTTCGACAAGGCGAACAGGGCACGGTAGGTCGCGCTTTGTTCGCCGCCGAAGGATTTGGCGATGTCGGCGAGCTGGCCGAAGGTCGCGGAGGCACCGGCGAGCAGCACCTGCGTCTGCGCCGATTGCAATTGCGCGAGCGCGGCCTGGTGCTGGCGCTCGATCGTCTCTTCCTGCGCGTCCCACTGCGCATTCAGATCGGCGCGCTGCGAACGGAACTGCGCCAGCAGTGCAAGCTGTTCGGCGTGCCAGGCTTCAAGCCGCGTGCGCGACTGTTCGATCTGCGCGAGATCGCTGCCGCTCTGTCCCAGGTCCGGCCCCGCGCCGGGCACGCGGTCGAGGGCCGCGTCAGGTTTACGGAAGCTCGTCTGCACCACGCGCGCCATCGCCGCGTCGAACGCGGCCTTGGTCGCGATCCCATCGCGCAGCGCATCGTTCAGCAGCGCGACCTGCGAGCGTGCCTCTTCCAGCGCGACTTCGGCCGGCGTGCGCAGGCTCGCGCGCAGCGTCTCGTAGGCGCGCGTGGTCTTCTCGAGTTCGGCCTTGCGTTCGCGTTCGGCGTCCGCGGCGGCGCGCGCCTTGTCGAGGGCTTCGGCCTCGGCGACGAGTTGCGCTTTCAGCGCGGGCGTGAGCGCTTTGAGGGTGCCCTGCGAGGTCTCGTAGCGGAGGCGCGCGGCCTCGCCGGCACGGGTCTGGCCGGCTTCGACCTCGCCCAGCAGCGCGACTTCGCGGCGCAGGGACTCCAGTTCGCGCTCGGCGGCCTCGCGGGCGCGGTCGGCGTCGGTCGCCTTCGGCTTCGGGGCGCGCGGTCCCTTCGGCGCCTTGAACTGGTCGTCGATCTGCGCGCGTCGCGTCTTCTCGAACGCTGCGAGCGATGCGCCCTCGACCTGCGTGACGCCGCCCGCGCGCAGCGCGGCGATATCGCGCTCCAGCTCGCGCAATTGCTGCGCCTTCGCGACCGCGCGATCCTGACCGAGCGCCGCCTGCGCGCGACCGAGGGCGTTGATCGCATTCGTCTGCTTGGCCTGCGTCGCCGCCTCCGCATCGGCTTTCGCCTGTTCGGCGTTCGCCTCGCGCTGCAGGGTCGCCTGCTCCTGCCGCAGCGCACGGATGCGTTGCTTCGTATCGGCATCGACATCGGCGCTGGCCAGCACCGCATCGAGCGAGTTGATCCCACCGAGTTCGCGCCACTCGTTGCCGATGCGATCAAGCTCGTCGGTGGTCTTCTTCAGCCGGAACGCCAGATCGTCGCGGCCGATGTTGCGGATCGTCTGCCAGACCCCGCCGATGACCTTGCCGAGCGCGATCCACGCGCGTTCGAGCGATCCCGCCCGCGCATATGCTTCCTGCACGCGCTGCTCGTGGACGCGCGCGAAAGTTTCGATCGCGAGACGCGCGGCATCCTGCGCACGGCCCTGCGCTTCGAGCGCACGGACGTGCTGGTAGACCTCCACCGAGAGGAAGCGGTACTGCTGGTTGAGTTCGAGCAGTTGCGCGGACGGCGCGCGCGCCAGCGCGATCACTTTCTGCGTCGTGTCCTCGATCGACGCGCCGGTGAGGGTCGAGAGATTGACCGCCGCGCCCGCCGCGAGTGCGAGCGTATCGCCCGCGACGGTACCTGCCGCGGCCAGCGCCGTCAGCGCGGCCTCGGCATTGCCGTACTCGCCGGTCGCGCTGCCGACGCTGTCCTTCACCACACGGAGTTGTCCAGCAGCGGTCGCGGCGGCGTTGCCGCTGGCGATCAGCGCACGCTCGTAGGCCTGGGTCTCGCGGTAGCCGGAGAGCGTCGCGGCGCCGACAGTGCCGATCACCGCCGCGACCAGGGCGAGCCCGGCGACCATCGGCGTGATCGCGCCGAGCAGCGCGCGGGCGGCGGGCACGATGCCGCCGAAAGAGTCCTTCAGCTGGCCGCCCTGCTGGATGGCGACAAGCCAGGGTTTCTGGCCGCCAGCCAGCGAGGTGAAGATATCCGTGATCTGCGCCGGCAGTTGCCGCATCGCCTGCCGGGTCTGACCGACGGAGATCCCGTACTGGTCCACGGCCCGGCGACCGACGTCGGTCGCTCGCGCGGCGGTGACGGTCGCGGTGGCAAGCCCCATCCGCGTCGTCGCCAGCCGCGCTTCCAGCGCGTCGGCGCGGCGGTTGATCTCCAGCATCCGTAGTTCGGCGTCGCGGCGCAGCGCCTGCGCCTGACCCAGGGCCGCGGTGCGTTCGGCTGGCGTGCGCAACTGCTCCAGCGTCGCCGCGCTGAACACGGCGGTGGACGCGGCGCGTCGCTCGGCGATGCGCGCCTGCTCGGCCGCCTGCTGGCGCAGGGCGGCGGCATTGCGTGCCGCGGCCTCGGCCTCCAGGCGCGTGCGTCGCTCGACCTCGGCGGTGATCGCGCGCTGCGCGGCGAGCACGGGCGCCGCCTGCGCATCGACGGTCACCGCCCGGCCGGCGGCGCGCACCTGACCGAGCGCACGGTCGACCTGGACCAGCGCCGACTGCAGCCGGCCGAGACTGGTCTCGGCCTGCGCCGAGTCGCCGCGAACCTTGAAGTTGAGGACGAAATCCTGATTCATCGGGACGGGTTCATCGAGATCTGCTCACGGACGGCCACGCAGCGATTTCACGCGCGCCTCGGCGGCCTCCCCGCCCCACACCGCCGTGGCCACGTCCTCGATGAAGTCCGCGCGGCGGTGGCGTTCGCCCCGGTCGATGGCCTCGAAGGTCGCGAGGAGCTGGCGTTCGGTCATGCGGCCGAGTCGGGCAAGGTCGCCGTAGCCGGCGGCGGCGAGTCGGGCGAAGAGATCGCCCCAGCGGAGGCGCCGGCCGCGAGCAGCTGGACCTCGCGCAGTTCCGCCAGCACCTCGCGCACGAAAAAAGCCGCGTTCACCGCGAACCAGGTCGCGAGGTACAGCTCCAGTTCGTCAGGCGCGAGCGCCTCGAGCCAGGTGGCCTCGACATCACCCGCCTGCGCCGCGATCGCAGGGATCACCGCGCGGTGGCGACCGAACAATCGACGGACTTGTGCGTAGCGAAGGGTTCCGTCTTCACTCAGGGCGATCAAGTCAGTGATGAACATCGCCGCGCGATCGGCGACATCCAGCCCCTCGAAGAAGCCGTACTCGCGGAGCACGATCGTGCGACCGTCGAGGATCAGCGTGCGATCCGGATGCAGGATCGCGAGATCGTCGGCGGTGGAGGTGGTTTCGGAGGCCGGTGCGGCAGGAAGTTTCGTGGCCATCAGACCACCTCCGGCAGATCGAGTCGCCCGAAGCCGCCGAGCAGCGGGTCGGCCGCCGCTTCCGCGTCGAACAGCACCGAGGCGGTCAGCTCGAACTGGCCGAACGACTCGTGGATCAGGCCGAGGTTGCTCACCGGGTTGAACTGCACCCGGTACAGGCGCACCTGCACCGGCGCGTTGTCGATCGAGTTGGTGCCGTCCAGATACAGGAAGCGTTCGGGCGCCGAGGTGGTGAGCATCGCCACGCTGGTGCGTGCGCCATAGCGGTAGGCCGCGCGCAGCGGTTGGGTGAACGCCGCGAGGTTGAGCAGCTTGATCAGGCCCGCGCGGATACTCTCGATCCGGTAGTGGGTGTTCGCCACCAGCGTCGCGGGCGCGGCGTTGCCATCGGTCAGGACGAACTGGCTGATCGTGGTGTGGTCGAGCGCGATCACGTCGTTCGCGGCAAGCCCCGCCGGAAACGCTTCACCCGTCACCGTGCCGGCGGCGATCGACGCCTTGCTCGCGTACAGACCGAGCAGCAGGTTGTCGATGTCGGCCCAGTTGATCGCGACGGTGAGTTCGGCCTCCTTGCCCTTCTGCAGCACGGCCGAGGTCAGGCGATTGCCCGAGTACGATTCCTTGCGGGTCTCGGTCTCGGTCTTGAGGGTCAGATCGCACTTGGGGGCATCGCCGACCCAGCGCAGCGCGCCGGGCCGCCCGCCGGGCAGGCGGTTGCCCAGATAGAGTTTTCCCTGGAACGAAAAGTCCTGCATTACTGGCTCCCCGCCGTCGTGTCGGCGGCCGGTTCGGTGGAGGAAAGATCGACCGCGACGCGCGCGCGGCGGTCGTGGCGCGGCGGAGTCGCCTCGGTTGCCGTCGCTTCGCTTCCCGACGCATCGGCGATGGCAACGGAGGCGTCGGCAACGGAGGCGTCGGCGACGGACGCGGTCGGTGCGTCCGCGAGCGCGGGCGGCGGCGTGGTCAGACCCCACGCCTCGAGCACGGCGGCATCGGCGTCGTTGACGGTGAGTGCGATGCCTTCGGGCGGCGGGTCGTAGGCGATGCCTTCGTGGGTGTGCGGGTGGTACAGGCGGATGGTTGTCATGTGCGTGGCGCGTTGGGGGAAGAAGGGGCGGACGCCCCGGCGGCGAGCCGCAGGAGACGTTCGGACTCGGCGGCGAGCACGCCGCGGGCGTAGTCGACGAGGCGTTCGGGGCGGCGGCCCTTGGCGAGCATTTGCGCGGCAGTGGCGCCGTACTCGGCGACCAGGGGCTGACGCGGCTTGCCGGCATACCGGCCTTGCTGCATCGGGCGCTTGGGGCCTTCGCGGCGGAAGACGTGTTCGTTGCCCGCGAGGCCCCGTCGGATGAAGGCGCGTTCGCGCAGGCTGCGTTTGCCGCGGACGATCGCGGCGGTGACGCCGCGCGCCGTCGGACGCGCGGCAAAGTTGCGCAGGCCGATCCCACGAAAGCGCCCCACCAGGCGCACGCCGTCGTCGGTGGTGCGCGATGACAGGTCTTGCGTGAGGCGGCGCGCGCTGATCT
>JAYRTK010000183.1:0-7076 GCA_041919595.1 Lysobacteraceae bacterium | reverse complement strand
GCCGGCTACCAGAGCACCAATCGCGATGCCAGCTACTACTCCAAGGGCACCTACAAGACCACCGCGCAGCCGGTGCTGAAGATGGCGTCTGCCTCGCAGACCTCGGTCGACGCCAGCCTGACCACCAAGGCCAGTCTCGCCGGGACCATGGAGGTGAACTTCAAGAGCGATTACCTGCCGCTGGAGAAACTGGCGAATCCCGAATCGATCGCCGCGATCCAGATGAACGCGCAGCCGGGCATGGTCAAGACCCTGGTCGCGCGGCCGCCGGCGCAGGGCGCCGGCAGCCAGACCCCGCCCGCCGCACCCGCGGCCTGAGTTTCCGACGGAGTCCGCCATGTCCGTTCAATCCGCCAGCACATCGCAACCGCGCACCGAGCCGGCCTGGCTGGACGACGAGACCCTGCGCGCGGTGCGTCCGCAGGTGCGGCAACTGCTGGAATCCTCCGCCGGTTTCCGTTCGCTCACGCCCGCGCAGCAGCAGGACATCGCCCGCACCATGGTGCGCGTCGCGTCGTACATGACCAATCCCGACGGTCTGGCGAAGCAGGAACTCACGCCCGGTCGCGGCGTGCTCGCGAAGGAACAGGGCATCGGCGGTGCGCCGGCGCAGGCGCTCGCCGGCGCGGTCGATCAGGCCAAGAACAAGGCCTCGGAGAAGGTCGGCACCTTCGCCGGCAGCGACTTCGAGGCCGGCTCGGTGAAGCAGGGTGCGACCAATTTCAAGAACTTCGTCGGCTCCGTCGATTTTCCGAAATTCGTCGGCGATCTGATCCAGAACGTGTTCCAGGCGATCGTCGACGCCTCGATCCAGCAGATGGAGGCCTACGCCGAACTGCTCAAGGCGGTGGCGCAGACGGTCGACCAGTTCGCGGCCGACAACATCACCATGAACAACGCCCGCGACTGGATGTCGCAGCGCTTCGGCGCCGATCTGGACATCGGCAACGACGGCGAGAACGGCTCGCCGCAGTTGCGGGTGAAATCCGAGGACGATCCCGCCGCGGTGCTCGGGCGCATCAGCCAGGAACTGCAGCTCGCCGAGCCGGTCAGCGACCTGTCCGACGCCGAGCAGGAATCGCGACTGGTGATGGCCGCGCGCCTGCAGATGGCGCGCAGTCGCCAGCAGATGCTGGCCTCGATGGTGATGCTGGGCATCAACCGGATCGTGGTCACCGACGGTCTGATCAACGCCAAGGTCGTGTTCAACTTCCGCGCCAGCGATGACGCCAAGCGCGAGGCGCGCGCCTCGCTCTACGACCGCGACACCAGCTACAACAAGAACACCACCGTGGCCGGCGCGCACTTCGGTTGGGGCGGCGCGGCCAGCGCCAACACCAACGTGCAGACCCACATGACCACGGTGTCCTCGTCGGTCGACGAAACCTCCAGCTCCAGCCAGGAGATGAAGGCCAAGCTCACCGGCGAAGTGCGGGTGAACTTCAAGTCCGATTACTTCCCGATGGACAAGCTCGCCTCGCCGGGCATGATCGCCAGCATCCAGGGCAACGCCACGCCGTTCGATCCGAACGTGAAGCCCAACCAGGCGGGCAGCGCCGCCCCGGCCACCGCCTGAGGCCCGGCCATGCTGCGCCTGGCGCCGCCGCCCCCGCCGGTCCGCATCGAACGCCGGCATCCCTACGCCGATCTGCTCGGCGCGGTCGCGCTCGCGCTGTCGGCGCTCGACGCGCACGAGACCGCCCATGCGCAGGCGCTGGCCGGGATCGATTTCGATCTGCCCGAGGGCGCGCCCAGCGCCGCTGATCGCCTCCAGCTCGATGCCGCGGCGCCGCTGTATTTCGCGAGCGAACTCGAACACGCCGGGCTGCTGCCGACCGCGGATCTGATCGCCGGGCTGTTCGTCAGCGGCGCGATCACCCAGCCGCTCGGTCCCACCGCGAAACTGCTGCACGATTACTGGCGCGGGCGTCGCGAACGCCTCGGCGCGGAAGAACGCGGCGCGGTGTTCGCCCGCGTGATCGAGACCCCGTACTTCGAGCGACTGATGCGCAATCTCTGCGAGGCCATCGTCGCCCATGCCGATCCCGCCCCGGGCAAGGTCGCCGCCCTGCGCGAACAGGTCGCGCTCGCCACCCATGCGCAGAGTCTCGGCGCGTTCCTCGCCCAGCGCGTCGACCCGATGGCGGCGATCGCCGCGCGCGACATCGTCGAGACGATCAACACCGCGCTGGTGTTCCTGCGCGACCGCGCGCTGCAGACCGCGTTCGCGGTGCGCGATCTGTGGCAACTGGTGGCGATCGTGGGCGCGCAGAACGGTCTGCTCGCCGGCGCCGCGCAGCAGCATGTCGATCGCGGCCGCAGCGGTCAGACCGTGCTGCTCTGGCTGGCGAAGCACCATGCCGAATCCGCGATCCGGCTGGATCCCGCGGTACCCGGCGACATCGACGTGCTGGTCGCGGCGCAACGCTGGCTGGCATCTGCCCCGTTGCAGGTGGGCTCGGCCGGAGGGCTGCCCGCGCAACCGCAACCGGCCCTGCCGATGGTGGCCTGAAGATGGTCGCCGCGGCCGCTCCCCATTCTCCCGCGAAGAACGGTGCGACAGCCGGACACGCCGCACCGCCGCCGTGGATCCGCCTCGCCGTGCGCGACGTGCTGGAACGCGCGCCGCACTTCGGCACGCTGTCCGCGGACGATCGTCAGTCACTGGCGCAGGCGATGGTGAAGGTCTCGACGCTCGCCGCGGAACTCATCGCCGAGGAGGGCCAGGCCGCGGGCGAGATCGAGCGCCGCGCGCCGTCGCGCCCGGCGCCGCCGCTGTCCAGCGCGCAGGCGGCGCAGCCGGAGTTTGGCACCGCCGCCGACCGCATCGCCGGCATCACGAAGAACGTATTGAACGCGGTGTCGTTTCCGCGCTTCGTCACCGATCTCATCAACGGCGTGTTCAAGGCGATGATCGATGCCAACCAGCAGCAGATGAACCAGTATCTGCAACTGCTGAATGCGGTGTCGGCCTCGGCCGAAGGCTTCGAGCGCGCGCAGTTCGGGCTGGCCCACGTGCGCCAGTGGGTCGCGGATCATTTTCCGGAGTCGATCGAATACGACGCGCCCGATCCCGAGGACATGCCCAAGCCGGGCGATAAGATGGATCCGGACGAACTCGCCGACCTGGAGGAACAACTCGCCAACATCAAACTGCGCCTGCGTCCCGGCGCCTCGATGCCGGGTGCGGCCGAGATCCGCGCCACCCTCGGGATGTCCGATGACGAACCGATCGATGCGTCGAATCCGGAACAACTGGTGCCGTTCGCGCGTCGACAGCTCGCCCGCCAGCGCCAGCAGCAACTGGCGACGATGGTGATGCTGGGCATGCAGCGGATCGTGATCGACAGCGGCAAGATCAACGCCTCGATGCGCTTCCACATCGACACCCGCAGCGCCGCCAGCGAGGACAAGGGCAACGAGTTCGGCATGAAGAACCGGGTCAAGGCCGGTGGCAGTTTCGGCGTGGGCCCGTGGGGCGCCAGCGCCGAGGTTGAGAACACCATCAGCTACGTCTCTACGCAGCGCAATCAGAATACCGAGGAGATCAACACCGATCTGGAGCTGAACTCGTCGGTCGAACTCAATTTCCATACCGACTACCTGCCGCTGAACCAGATGGCGGCGCAGGCCCAGGCCGACCGCATCCGCAACAACACGCTCAATCCCTCCGCCGATTTCGCCGATCCCAGCGCCGCGCGCGCCGCCCGATTGCAGTCGCAGCAGGCCGCGGAGCAACAGCGTCGCGCGGGTATCGACAAGGCGGTGGCCGAGGGAGCGAAACCGCTGCCGCCTGCACCGGCGCCCGCGTCGCCCGCACCCGCGCCGCGCCCCGCGACACAGGCGCCCGCGAACGCGCCTGCGAATGCGCCTGCGAATGCGCCTGCGAATGCGCCCGCGAACCCGAATGCAGCGGCGAGATCGACGACCAACCCGCCAGGGCCTCAGGCTCCGGCGAATGCCCCCGCCAACGCACCGGCCAACGCACCGGCCAACGCACGCGCCAATGCCCCCGCCAATGCCCCCGCCAATGCCCCCGCCAATGCACCCGCCAATGCACCCGCCAATGCACCCGCCAATGCACCCGCCAATGCACCCGCCAATGCACCCGCCAATGCCGCGGCCGGTGGTGGTGTCGGGACCACCGTCGGCGCGCAAGTCGGCGCAACGGCAGGGGGCGCTGCCGGAACGGCGGTCGGGACGGCCATCGGGGGCGTGATCGGCGGGGCCGCCGGGGGGGCGCCCGCTGCGGTCGCGGCCCCTGTCGGTGGTGCCATCGGCGGTGCCGTCGGTGCCGCGGTCGGCAGCGCCGTGGGCGGTGCGGTCGGCGGCGCGGTGGAGTCGGCGGTGGGCGACCTGTTCAAGTTGAAATGACGTCGGTGCTGGCGCGGGCGTGCCCGCCCCGGCCAGAATAGGCCGATGACCACCCTCGACCCCGCATCCCCCGCGCCGCTGCTCGATTGCGTCGAGCGCTCGACCGGCGCCGACCCCGCCTGGACCATCCTCTGGCTGCACGGCCTCGGCGCCGACGGCAACGACTTCGCGCCGATCGTCCCCGATCTGGTGCGCCCGGACTGGCCGGCGCTGCGCTTCGTGTTCCCGCACGCGCCGGTGCGGCCGGTCACCTGCAACGGCGGCATGCGCATGCGCGCCTGGTACGACATCGTCGACCTCAGCGCCGACAACCTCACCCATCGTGCGGATGAAGCCGGCGTCGCCGAATCGGTCCGTCTGGTCGAAGCGCTGATCGCGCGCGAGGCCGAACGTGGCATTCCTCCGGAACGCCTGATTCTCGCCGGCTTTTCCCAGGGGGGCGCCGTGACCTTGGCCACCGGTCTGCGCCGCGCCGTTCCGCTGGCCGGCCTGGTCGCGCTCTCCACCTACGTGCCGGCGATGCACAAGGCCGCCGACGCGCTGTGCCCGGGCGCCGAACGCCAACCGCTGTTCGTCGCGCACGGGCTGTTCGACCCGGTCGTGCCCTGCGTCGCCGGCGAACAGGGCGCCGCCCTGATGCAGCGCCTCGGCTTCGCGGTGACCTGGAAGCGCTACCCGATGGCCCACCAGGTCTGCGGCCCCGAGATCCACGATCTCGGCGACTGGCTGCAGGCGCGGTTCCAGGCTGTCTGATCCAACGGGTCCGCAGCGGGTGACCCCGACAGAATCCGGCGCTAAGATCGGGCCATGGGATATGGCCACACAATGACGTGAAAGTCCTCATCGCCGACGACGAACCGATGGCCCGCGAGCGCCTCCGGGCACTCCTCGCCGAACACGCCGACCTCCGGCTCGTGGCCGAAGCCGCCGATGGCGGCACCGCGCTCGACGCCTGCGCCGAACACGGGCCCGACATCGTCCTGCTCGACATCGCGATGCCGGGGCTCGATGGCCTCGAGGCCGCGCGCCGGCTCGCCGCGATCGAACCCCGCCCCGCCGTGGTGTTCTGCACCGCCTACGACGACCATGCGTTGTCCGCCTTCGACGCGGCCGCGGTCGACTACCTGGTCAAACCGGTCCGCCGCGAACGCCTCGCCGCCGCCCTTGACCGCGCCCGCACCTTCGTGGCCGGCCGCGGCCCGCGTCACGACGACGCGCACTTCGGCGTTCAGCCGTCCGAACCCGGGAAGAAGCGCGCCCACCTCTGCGCCCGCCTGCGCGGCAGCCTGCGCCTGATCCCGATCGAGGACATCCGCTACCTGCACGCCGAGGAGAAATACGTCGTCGTGCACCACGCCCGCGGCGAAGACCTGATCGAGGAATCGCTCAAGTCGCTGGAAACCGAATTCGCCGACCGCTTCGTCCGCATCCACCGCAACTGCCTCGTCGCCCGCGACGAACTCGTCGAACTCCGTCGCGCCACCGACGGTCGCATCGAAGCCGTCCTCCGCCACGGCGAGAAACCGCTGGAAGTCAGCCGCCGCTGCGTGCCGCATCTGCGGGAGATGGTGAGGCATTTGTAGGGTGGTGGTGAGCGCAGCGAACCCCACCTCGGCGCAATTAACTAGCCGCCAGAATGACTGCGGTACGCCTTCCTTTTCCTAGCGTACGATGCTCGAATAGTCAAAAGAGAATTGCAATGGATTCAATCGGTCATGAGGGTGGTCCTGCAGTCCTGTCCGCAAAAAAAAGGGGCTGCAAGATCGAGCTGTCAGAAGACCCTCATCCGGAAGTTGATCAGTACACAGCAATTCCAGCGCCTGGCGTCCTGGTTCTCTTTGCCAAGGGGTACGATGGCCGAACACCTGATCGGAGTCAGATAGGGAATAACGCAGAAATATTGATTGAGGGGCCGGATCGAGACGCTCATTTGCGTAATGCATTTTCGTCCTTGGGTTCGCGAATCCAGGCATCGGTTTGGACTTCTTCAGATCAGCCTTACAGCGACATGCTTTCGGAATTCCAGAATTTGTATTCCCAAGAAGATGTCCGCCATGACATAGATAACTATGTCAGCAATAATCCTTCCGTTCGCTGCGCGGTCGAAATGCTCTTCACCGCCATTTCAATGAGTGCAAGAGCAGACTGGCGAGCAACCCCGGCAAATATTCGTGGCGTTGCCGCACGAGGATGGTTCCTTGGTCGTTGGATCCCGACATTTCTTGTTCTCGACGGGCCGATTATGCGTTTCATGAAGAGCGAGGCTTTTCGGCGCCAGCAAGGAAGCTTTCCATTTCTTCGCGCTGCCCGCTCGTTTTTTCAGCATGACGATTTCATGGCTCTACGGCATGCTATTGCTCATTGGTCATTTTCATGGCGGGTCAATGATGATGACTCGGAAATAGTTGCTATCGATCACAGGTCCGGTCAAGAAATTCCTGTGGGTCGCAATGAGGCTGATGCATTTCACATGATTACCTTTGCTTTCGTTGAAGCTATTCAAGAAGCCTTTCTGGAAGGGAAAGCCTCGTAAGGCGGGCTCAAGCCCGCCGAGTGGCGAGACAGGCATGCCTCGATGAGGCACGCGAGGGGCTGTGGCTTCGATCGAGGTGCGGAGCGGCTGACGCGTCGCAATGGTGGGGTTCGCTGCGCTCACCGCCACCCTACGCCGGGCTTCGGGCGGGGGAGGGGCGTGCGATAAT
>JAYRTK010000182.1:0-7106 GCA_041919595.1 Lysobacteraceae bacterium | reverse complement strand
GGCGCCCATCTTGAACTGCGCGTAGGCGGTCTCGATCAGCGACTGTTCGGTGTAGGGGCCGTACGGGTACTGCGCGATCAGGCGCTTGAAGGTCAGCACCGCGGAATCGTAGTTGCCGTTGCGGATCGAACGCTGGCCCTTCTGGTACAGCTCGGCCACCGGCACGCCTTCGTTTTCCTTTTCGTCCTTGAACGCGCCCTTGATCCGGGCGCATCCGGAGGCGCCGAAGGCGAGGATCAGAATCAGCGTCAGGGCCGGCAGCAGGGAGGGGCGCAGAAGGGCGGAGGGCGAGAGGCGGCGAAGGGGCATGCGGGCTGCTGCGGGACGGGTGAGCGGGCGATAATAGCAGTCCGGGCCGGCAGGCCCCCTTAACCGCGCGAAACCGCGCCGCCTCCCTGGAGCCTTCCGGATGCCGTCCTCCGCGCTTTCCCCGTCCACCCCGGATCCCGCCCCGCGCACGGCGGTGGTGCCCGATTCGGCCTCCGGGCGCCGTTTCGATGCGGTCCTGGCCGAACTCTTCCCGGAATACTCGCGCTCGCGGCTGGCCGAGTGGATCAAGTCCGGCGACGCGCTGCTCGACGGCCGCCAGGCACGCCCCCGCGATCCGGTCCGCGGCGGCGAGACCGTCGCCCTGACCGCGGTACAGGAGATCCAGACCCGTTCCGAGCCCGAGGACATCGCGCTCGACATCCTGTACGAGGATGCCGAGGTCTTCGTGTTGAACAAGCCGGCCGGACTGGTGGTGCATCCGGGGGCGGGCAATCCCGCCGGGACCCTGGTCAACGCATTGCTGCATCGGGATCCGACGCTGGCGATGCTGCCGCGGGCGGGGATCGTCCACCGCCTCGACAAGGACACCTCCGGGGTGATGGTGGTGGCGCGCACCCTGCCGGCGCATACCGCGCTGGTCGAGCAGCTCTCGGCGCGCGAGGTGCATCGCCAGTACCTCGCCGTGGTCGTGGGCGCGCTGGTCTCCGGCGGAACGGTGAATGCGCCGATCGATCGTCATCCGCGCGATCGCCTGCGTCAGGCGGTGCGCGAGGACGGGCGCGAGGCGGTCACCCATTACCGCCTGCGCGAACGCTTCCGCGCCCACACCCTGCTGGAATGCCGGCTCGAGACCGGCCGCACGCACCAGATCCGCGTGCACATGGCGCACATCAAGCATCCGATCATCGGCGATCCGCTCTACGGCGGTCCGCTGAAGCTGCCGAAGGGCGCGACGACGGCGCTGGTCGAGGCGCTGCGTGGCTTCCGGCGTCAGGCGCTGCATGCGGAAACGCTGGAATTCGCCCATCCGCTCCGTGGCGAACCGGTTCGTTGTTCGGCACCGGTGCCGGCCGACATGCAGGCGCTGATCGCGACCCTGCGCGAAGACAGCCGCGAGGCCGAGGAGCGCGTGCGGTGAGCGACGCGCTGATGCGGGCCGACTGGCCGGCGCCGCCCGGCGTGCATGCCTTCACGACCCTGCGCCGCGGTGCGGGCGCCTCGCAGGCGCCGTTCGACACCTTCAACCTCGGCAACCGTCATGCCGCCGAGGGCGACGACCCGGCGGTGGTCGAACGCAACCGGGCCGAGCTGATCGCCCTCGCGGGTCTGCCGGCGACGCCGCACTGGCTGCGGCAGGTACACGGCATCGGGGTGGTGCGGGTGGAGGGGCTGGGCACAGGCGCCGAACCGGAGGCGGATGCGTCCGTCACGTCGACGCCCGGGACCGTGCTCGCCATCCTCACCGCCGACTGTCTGCCGGTGGTGTTCGCATCGACGAGCGGCGATGAGGTGGGGATGGCCCATGCGGGCTGGCGCGGACTCGCTGCCGGCGTGCTGGAGGCCACGGTCGCCACGATGCGGACACCGGCCGATCGTCTGATCGCCTGGCTCGGCCCCGCCGCGGGACCGCAGGCCTACGAGATCGGCGAGGAGGTGTTCCGCGCCTTCACCGATCGCGATGCCGCCGCGACCGCCGCCTTCGTCGCCACCCGGCCCGGACACTGGCGCGTCGATCTGTACGCGCTGGCGCGGCTGCGGCTCGCCCGGGTCGGTGTGCGCCACGTCTTCGGTGGCGGTCTGTGCACGATCTCCGACCCGCAACGCTTCTTCTCCCACCGCCGCGATGCCCGCACCGGGCGCATGGCCACCGTGGCCTGGATCGACGGGTGAGCGACGCGGCCACGCCGCCGCTGTTCCGCCGCGTGCTGGGCGAGGGCTTCACGCGGCTGCCGGCGCCGGTCCAGGCGCTGCACCTGGAACCCGGACATTGGCAGGGCGAGGCCGAGGTCGAACGCGGCGGCGGCCTGCTCGCGACGTTGTGCGCGCGCCTGACCCGATTGCCGCCCGCGGGCAGGCAGACCGTCCGCGTGGACATCCGCCGCGACGCCGACGGCGAGCACTGGGTCAGGCGCTACGGTCGCGCGCATGCGATGCCGTCGCGCCTGTGGTGCGGGGAAGGTCGTCTGCGCGAACGCCTCGGCCCGGTCGTCCTGGAGTACGCGCTCGTGGCCGATCCGACATGTCTGCTGTGGCGGGTGTCGGCGGTGCGCTGCCTGGGATGCCCGCTGCCGGCGCGCTGGTTCGCGGGCGTGGTCGCGCGGGAATCCGGCGTCGACGGGCGCTATCGTTTCGACGTGCGCGCCGAACTGCCGGGCGTGGGTCTGCTGGTCCACTATCGCGGCTGGCTGGCGCTGCCATGAGCGAAGCCGATCCGCGCGCGATCATCGTCTTCGATGGCGTCTGCGTGCTGTGCAACGGCTGGGTGCGCTTCCTGCTGCGTCACGATCGCGCCGGGCGCTATCGCTTCGCCGCGATGCAGGGCGATGCCGGCCGCCGCTTGCTCGCGGACAACGACCTCGATCCCGACGATCCGGTGTCGTTCCTGCTCGTGGAATACGATCGTGGCCCCGAACCGCGCATCTCCACCGACACCGTCGCCATCCGCCGCGTGCTGGCGGGGCTTGGCGGCCTCTGGCGCCTGGTCCGGCTCTCGGCGGTGCTGCCCCCGTTCCTGCGCGATCCGCTCTATCGCTGGCTGGCGCGCAACCGCTATCGCTGGTTCGGCCGTCACGACGCCTGTCTGGTGCCGGATCCGGCGCAGACGCACCGCTTCCTCTGAGCATCGCCGTCCCGACCGCGCACGCCTGAACGATCCCCCCTGCGCGATGCGGAAGCTGGCTTCCGGCGGGCAGGCGTGCACGGATCGTCTTGTTATCGTCCGGCCTCTTTCCCCTGGACCCGGCCCATGATCCGATCGTTCGCACCGCTCCTGCTCTGTGGCGTTCTCGTCGCCGCGCCCGTCGCCTTCGCACAGACCCTTCCGGATGTGCGCACGCTGGTGGAATCGCGTTCGCCGAACGCACTGGCCGCGGCCGAAGCGCTGGTCAAGGCCGAGCCGAAGAACGGGAGCGCCTGGGTGATGCTGACCCGCGCGCGGGTCCATGCGCGGCGTTACGGGAAGGCGGTGGAAGCGGGCGAACGCGCGACCGCGCTGGCGCCCGACGACGCCCAGGCATTCCTCTGGCTGGGCAATGCCCTGGGCAATCGCATCGGCGAAGTCGGCATGATCTCGAAGATGGCGCTGGCGCCGGATCTGCGCGATGCCTTCGAGCGTGCGATCAAGCTCGATCCCTCGCTGGTCGAGGCGCGGACTGCGCTGATCGAGTTCTATCTGCAGGCGCCCGGCGCGATGGGCGGCGGGATCGACAAGGCGCGCGCCCAGGTCGCGGCCATCGCCAGATACGACCGTGCCCGCAGCCATCTGGCGCAGGCGCGCATCGCCCTGCACGAGAAGAAGCCCGCGGACGCGCTGAAGGCCTACGAACAGGCCTACGCCCTGAAGCCGAAGGACCCGCAGATCCGGCTGGCGGTGATCGTGGGCTATCAGGAGGCCAAACGCTGGCCCGATGCGCTTGCCGCGATCCAGCGCTGGATCGCCGACGAACCGAAATCCAACAACGCGCACTATCAACTGGGGCGTCTGGCTGCGGTGTCCGGTCAGTATCTGGATGAGGGCGAAGCCGCATTGCGCCGATATCTGACCATGCCGCGCGACAAGGACGATCCGGAGCCGAAGAATGCGCAGTACCGGCTCGGCCAGGTGCTTGCCCGGGCCGGGCGCAGGGACGAGGCCCGCGTCGCGTATCAGGCGGCGTTGAAACTCGACCCGAAAATGAAGGAAGCCAAGGACGCGTTGGCGGCGCTGTGATCGGAGGCTGTGGTCGGAGGCGCTGATCGGAGTTTGATCGTGGTCAAGGTCCGCGGGTGCCGCGGACCTTGGAATCGCGGAGGCGGCCCCTATGTCAGTGGCATCGCGGCACCGCCGCCCTTCCTTTCGTGGAGTCCCCGCCCATGCGCATGGACAAACTCACCTCGCGGTTCCAGCAGGCCATCGCCGACGCGCAGTCGCTGGCGGTCGGACGCGACCACAACGTCATCGAACCCGCGCATCTGTTGGCCGCGCTGCTGGATCAGCAGGGTGGCGGCACCCGTCCGCTGCTGGCCCAGGCTGGCGTCAACGTGCCGCTGCTGCGCGAACGGCTGGGCGAAACGCTCGAGAAACTGCCGAAGGTGTCCGGTCAGGCCGGCAGCGTGAATGTCGGCAACGACCTGGCACGCCTGCTCAACGTCACCGACAAGCTCGCCCAGCAGCGCGGCGACGCCTTCATCGCCAGCGAACTGTTCGTGCTCGCGACCCTGGACGATGGTGGCGAGACCGGGCGTGCGCTCAAGGCGGCCGGCGCGAACAAGCAGAAACTCGAAGCCGCGATCGACGCGATGCGCGGCGGCGAGAAGGTGCAGAGCGAGAACGCCGAGGACCAACGCCAGGCGCTGGAGAAATACTGCATCGACATGACCGCGCGCGCCGAGTCCGGCAAGCTCGATCCGGTGATCGGCCGCGACGAGGAAATCCGCCGCACCGTGCAGGTCCTGCAGCGCCGGACCAAGAACAACCCGGTGCTGATCGGCGAGCCCGGCGTGGGCAAGACCGCGATCGTCGAAGGTCTGGCCCAGCGCATCGTCAACGGTGAAGTGCCCGAGGGACTGCGCGGCAAGCGCGTGCTGTCGCTCGACATGGGCGCGCTGATCGCCGGTGCGAAATACCGCGGTGAATTCGAGGAGCGGCTGAAGGCCGTGCTCAACGATCTGGCCAAGAACGAAGGCCAGATCATCCTGTTCATCGACGAACTGCACACGATGGTCGGCGCCGGCAAGGCCGAAGGCTCGATGGATGCCGGCAACATGCTCAAGCCCGCGCTCGCCCGCGGCGAACTGCACTGCATCGGTGCGACCACGCTGGACGAGTACCGCAAGTACGTCGAGAAGGACGCCGCGCTCGAGCGACGCTTCCAGAAGGTCTTCGTCGGCGAACCCAGCGTCGAGGACACCATCGCGATCCTGCGCGGGTTGAAGGAAAAGTACGCCGTGCACCACGGCGTCGAGATCACCGATCCGGCGATCGTCGCCGCGGCCACGCTCTCGCATCGCTACATCGCCGACCGTCAGTTGCCCGACAAGGCCATCGACCTGATGGACGAAGCCGCGTCGCGCATCCGCATGGAGATCGACAGCAAGCCGGAGGAACTCGATCGCAAGGAGCGTCGTCTCATCCAACTCAAGATCCAGCGTGAAGCGCTGAAGAAGGAGAAGGACGAGGCGAGCAGGCAGCGATTGGCCGATCTCGAGGGCGAGATCGCGAAACTCGAACGCGAGTTCAACGATCTGGAAGAAATCTGGAAGGCCGAGAAGGCCGCGGTGCAGGGCACCACCAAGGTCAAGGAGCAGATCGAGGCCGCGAAGCTCGAACTCGAAGCCGCGCAGCGCCGTCAGGACTACGCGAAGATGAGCGAGATCCAGTACGGCCGCATTCCGGAGCTGGAGAAACAGCTGCAGGCGGCGCAGGCGGCGGAAACCCAGGGGTTCCAGCTGCTGCAGGACAAGGTCACCGACGAGGAGATCGCCGAGGTCGTGTCGCGCTGGACCGGCATTCCGGTCAGCAAGATGCTCGAAGGCGAGCGCGAGAAGCTGCTGAAGATGGAGGCCGCGCTGCACGGTCGCGTGGTCGGGCAGGAAGAGGCGATCAAGGTCGTTTCCGACGCCGTGCGCCGCTCGCGCGCGGGGCTGAGCGATCCGGATCGGCCCAGCGGCTCGTTCCTGTTCCTCGGCCCGACCGGCGTGGGCAAGACCGAGTTGTGCAAGGCGCTGGCCGAATTCCTGTTCGACTCCACCGATGCGATGGTGCGCATCGACATGAGCGAATTCATGGAGAAGCACGCGGTGAGCCGCCTGGTCGGTGCGCCTCCGGGCTATGTCGGTTACGAAGAAGGTGGTTATCTCACCGAAGCGGTGCGTCGCCGCCCGTACAGCGTGATCCTGCTCGACGAGGTCGAGAAGGCGCATCCGGACGTGTTCAACATCCTGCTGCAGGTGCTCGACGACGGCCGCCTCACCGACGGTCAGGGCCGCACGGTCGATTTCCGCAACACCGTGATCGTGATGACCTCGAATCTCGGTTCGCAACTCATCCAGGAACTCTCCGCGGACGACACGCCCGAGGGCTACACCAAGATGAAGGCGATGGTCATGGGCGTGGTGCAGGCGCACTTCCGGCCCGAGTTCATCAATCGCCTCGACGACATCGTCGTGTTCCATCCGCTGGACAAGGCGCAGATCCGCGAGATCGCGAAGATCCAGTTGCGGGGTCTCGAAAAGCGCCTCGGCGAACGCGGCATCCGTCTCGAACTGGCCGAAAAGGCGCTGGATTTCCTCGGCAACATCGGCTTCGATCCGGTCTATGGCGCGCGTCCGCTGAAGCGTGCGATCCAGCAGCAGATCGAGAACCCGCTGGCGCAGCGGATCCTCTCCGGCGACTATGCGCACGGCGATGTCGTGCGCGTCGATGCCGAAGGCGGAAGGCTCGCGTTCGGCAAGGGTTGATCCGGGCCGCCGCACCGATGCGGCGCGGGGTGTCCCCCGCGTCGCTCGCGCGATCGGACGATGCCCGGCGCGCGCGTTGTTCACTCACCGGAGGAGAAGGCGGGTTGGAAGAGCGGCAGGCGGTGCGGATCCTGATGATCCACGGGCGATCGCAGGGCGGGCAGGATCCGGCGCGGTTG
>JAYRTK010000181.1:5866-7130 GCA_041919595.1 Lysobacteraceae bacterium | reverse complement strand
TTTGTTTCGCGACCGTTATTTCTGGCGGGGATGGAACGTATGTCGCGAACGCAATGAATAAGAATAACCGGAGTGGCGCGCTGGCGGGAAGCGTCTGAAGTCATGCTTCCGAGCGCAGCCGTTCCGCAACCCAATCCTGAATGCCGTCCAATGCAATGCGCAGCCGAGGGCCATCCTCCCCTCCCCCTTGGGCCATGTCGGTCCGGCCACCGCCTTTGCCACCGATCTGGCCTGCGACGTGCGCCATCAACTCTCCGGCCTTGATCGGCCCCAAGGCTGCGCCGCTCACGCCCGCGATAAGCGCCACTTTACCATCCGCGGCCCCCGCCAACAGTACGACCGCGTCACGGAGTTCGGCCTTCAGCCGATCAACGGCATCGCGCAGGGCCTTGGCGTCGAGGCCTTCCAGCCGCGCGGCCAGCACCCGAACGCCCCCGACGGCGGCCGCCGAGGCGGCCAGATCGGCCACCGCCGCACCCGCCGCCTTGGCTTTCAGGGCCTCCAGCTCGCGTTCCAGCTTCTTCTGGCGGTCCAGCAAGGCCTTCAGCTTGTCGCCCAGGTCGGCCGGCTGGCCGCCCAGGAGGGCCGCCGCCTCGCCCAACCGACGCTCCTCGTCGGCGATGTGGTCCAGTGCGCCCTGTCCGGTCACCGCCTCGATCCGGCGCACTCCGGCCTGGATGCCGCCCTCGGAGACGATCTTGAACACGCCGATGTCGCCGGTGCGGCGGACGTGGGTGCCGCCGCAGAGCTCGGTCGAGGTGTCGCCCATGCGCAGCACGCGCACATGTTCGCCGTATTTCTCGCCGAACAGCGCCATCGCGCCGAAATCCAGGGCTTCCTGCATGGCCATGTGATGGACTTCGGTCTCGCTGTTGGCGCGGATCTCGGCGTTGACGCGGCGCTCGATCTCGGCAAGCTCGGCCTCGGTCAGTGCCTGGAAGTGGCTGAAGTCGAACCGCAGGCGATCCGGCGCCACCAGCGAGCCCTTCTGGGTCACGTGGGTGCCGAGCACGCTGCGCAGGGCGGCATGCAGCAGATGGGTGGCACTGTGATTGAGGATGGTGGCGCCGCGACGACCGGCGTCGACCGCGCCCGACAGACGATCACCGTGCTTGAGGCTGCCCGCGGTCAGCGTGCCGACATGACCGAAGAACTGGCCGGCCAGCTTCTGGGTGTCGGTGACGGCGAATGCCGCGCCCTCACCCGCCAGCGTGCCGGTATCGCCGACCTGGCCGCCGGACTCGGCATAGAACGGGGTGCGGTC
>JAYRTK010000181.1:0-5856 GCA_041919595.1 Lysobacteraceae bacterium | reverse complement strand
AGGATCACGATGGCCTCGACGCCGGCGACGATCGCCTCGACCGGCTTGCCGTCCTTCAGCAGCGCGACGATTTCGAGGCCCTCGGCATCGAGACCGTCGTAGCCGAGGAAGGCGGTCGGCGCGAGCTGGGCGATGAGTTCCGCCGGCATCGCCACGCCGCCGCCGAACTTGCCGGCCTTGCGGGCGCGCTCGCGTTGCTCGTCCATCAGTCGCTGGTATTCGGTCGTGACTTCGGACGACACCTCGGGCAAGCCCTTCTCGCGCAGGATGTCGAGGATCAGGTCGGGCGGGCAACCGTAGGTGTCGTGCAACTGGAACAACTGCTCGCCCGAGACCGCGCCATTGCCCTGCTGGAGATAGCCTTCGAGCCGCACCATGCCGGCATCGAGCGTCTGCGCGAACGCGGCCTCCTCGGCCTTCAGCGCGCGCTCGACCAGTTCGCGTTTTTCGACCAGTTCCGGATAGGCGCCACCCATCACGTCGACGAGCGGCTGCACCATGCGCCAGAAGTTGCCCTCGGCGTTCAGGGCACCGAGTTTCCACAGATGGCGGATGGCGCGACGGATGATCCGCCGCAGCACGTAGCCACGGCCCTCGTTGCTGGGCAGCACGCCGTCGACGATCAGGAAGCTGCAGGCGCGGGTGTGATCGGCGATCACGCGCAGCGACTTGTGTTCGAGGTCGGCGGTGTTCGTGATCGCGGCGGCGGCCTTGATCAGGTGCTGGAACAGGTCGATCTCGTAGTTGCTGTGCACGTGCTGCAACACGGCGGCGATTCGCTCCAGGCCCATGCCGGTGTCGACGCACGGCGCCGGCAGCGGCAGCAGGGTGCCGTCGGGCTGGCGGTCGAACTGCATGAAGACGTTGTTCCAGATCTCGATGAAGCGATCGCCGTCCTCGTCCGGGCTGCCCGGGGGGCCGCCGGCGATGTGGTCGCCATGGTCGTAGAAGATCTCGGTGCAGGGGCCGCAGGGGCCGGTGTCGGCCATCTGCCAGAAGTTGTCGGAGGCGTACGGCGCGCCCTTGTTGTCGCCGATGCGGATGATGCGATCCACGGGCAGGCCGATCTGTTTGTGCCAGATCTCGAAGGCTTCGTCGTCGGTGTGATAGATCGTGACCAGCAGCTTCTCCTTCGGCAGCTTCCAGACACCGGTCAGCAGTTCCCAGGCGTAGGCGATGGCGTCCTGCTTGAAGTAGTCGCCGAAGCTGAAATTGCCCAGCATCTCGAAGAAGGTGTGATGGCGGGCGGTGTAGCCGACCTGATCGAGATCGTTGTGCTTGCCGCCGGCGCGGACGCAGCGCTGGCTGGAGACGGCACGGGTGTAGCTGCGTTTCTCGGCGCCCAGGAACACGTCCTTGAACTGGACCATGCCGGCGTTGGTGAACAGCAGGGTCGGATCGTTGCCCGGGACGAGCGGGCTCGACGGCACCACGGTGTGGCCCTTCGAGCGGAAGAATTCGAGGAAATCGCGGCGGATGTCGGCGGTGGTTTTCATGGCGTCACGGAATGGCGGGTACAGTCTTCCCCCGCGGTCCCGGCAGCGTGCCGACGCGGATTCGAGCGGACAACCCAAGACCGTCAAGGGTAACAGGCGCCGGGCCCGCGGTCAGGCCCGCGCATCCACGGACGTGGCCCATGCAGGCGCCACGGGACGTCCGGGTGCCTCGCGGCGCGGTCAATCCTCGTCCGGATCGAAGCGGGTCGCGGCCCGGACCTGATCGCCGGAAAATCCGCGGCGGAGGAGGAAATCGGCGGCCTTGCGCCGGATCGCGGGGTCGTCGACGCCTCCCGGGAAGCGCCTGCGCACCAGATCGCGGGCGTTTTCGGCCCAGTCGCCGTCGTAGGCGTCCATCGCAGCGACGACGGCCTCGCGGTCGAGACCATGGGTGCCGAGCTCGGCGCGGACCCGCAGCGGGCCGTAGCCGTTGTTGGCGCGGCTGCGGACCAGTTGCTCGGCGAACCGGGCGTCGTCCTGCCAGCCTTCTGCGGTCATGCGGTCGACGGCCGCCTGCGCGTCCTCCGTCGCGACTCCGCGCGCGGTCAGCTTGCGGGCGAGCTCACGGCGCGAGTGCTCGCGCCGCACCAGCAGGCCCAGCGCGCGCTGCTGCGGCGTGAGTTCGGGGCGGCGGCGCTTGCGCGCGACGCCGGTGTCGTCATCGGGAGGATCGCTGTCGTGCATGCAACGAGTGTAGACCGCCGCCGCTCGCGGCTCAGTAGGGGTCCCAGCGGTCTTCGCGCAGAACGAACAGGCGGTCGGTCAGCGAATAGGTCGCTTCCGCGCGCATCCTCGCCGCCAGTTGCCGCAGTTGCGCCACCGCCTCGGCATCCGCGGAGTCGGCGAACAGCAGCAGATCGCGCGCCGGTACCGCGGCGACCGGTTCGCCGCGCAGTTTCTCGCGCTCCCGGGCCCAGAGATCGGAGAACAGCAGCAGCGAAGCCTCGTAGTTGCCATCGGCGGTGACCATGGCGAGCTTCTCGCCGCGTTGCACCTGCACGCCCGGCAGCAGACCGCGCAGATTGCGCACCGCCAGCGCGCGCAGGTCCTCGCGCGAGACGCCCAGATGTTCGAGTTCGTCCGGGCCGAGGTAGGCGATGTTGCTGGGCGTATCGATCGCATACACGACGACCAGATCCTCGTTGAGGTCCTCGTAGAGCTTGCCCTGCGGATCGCCGCCCATCTGGCGCACCGACGACTCGATCTCGACCAGCCAGGCGCGATCCTTGATCACCGGAATGATCGCATCCGCGCTGCGTTCCAGGCCTTTCGCGGCCTCCGCGAACGAGCGCACGAAACGGTCGATCAGTTCGTCGCGATGCTTCGGCGATTCGCCGGAATACATCTGATAGGCGTTGTTGAGGAAGGCGCGGTTGCCGCCGTCCTCGCCCATCGCGATGGCCAGTTCGAGTTCGCCGGCGATCTGTACGTCGATGTCCGGCACCGCCGCGCGCACCCGGCGCGCGACCTCCTCGGTGAACGCGACGGGATCCATCGGCGGCTCGGCGGGCTTTCCACCGAGCAGGCCGTGGAGGGCGGAGAACAGTCGTTTCATGGCCGGCTCCCGATCAGGTCCATTCAGGATACGCGGCGCGGCGGGCCGGGTCTGCCTTCGATCCCGCCCCGATCGGCCCCCGATGCGGCATGCCGACTCCCAAACGGAGCGTTCCATTTGCAACACAAAAAACTTGCATTGACAAATATTGCACGGGCGACAAAATTCATCCTCATGAATCCAAGCCTGCCTCCGCCCGCCGAACCCGGCACCCAGCTCGGGCTGTTGTTCCGCCAAGCCCGCGATGCCATGTGGACGCGCATGGAGCGCGAGCTGGCCGCCGCCGGCCACGAGCTGACCTTCAGCCAGTACATCACCCTCAAGCGGCTCGCCGAGGACGATGCCGGCGCCAGCGAACTGGCGCGCAATGCCGAACTCAATCCCGGTGCGATGACCCGCCTGCTGGATCGCCTGGAAGAGCGGGCGCTGATTGTCCGCGTCGCCGCCCCCGCCGACCGCCGCGCGCTGCGCGTGCAACTCACCGACACCGGGCGCGCGATGTGGGCCGACATCCACCAGTGCGGCGTACGGGTCCGCAGCCTGGCCATGGCGGGTCTGTCCGACAGCGAACAGGAAACCCTCGTCCGCCTGCTGATCCAGGTACGCGACAACCTTACCCGTGAAGACTGATATGCGTCCCTCTCTTCCCTTCTCCCTGTCGCGCGCATTTCCGCCGATACCGGCGCTGCTGGCGGCAGCGGTTCTTGCCGGTTGCGCAAGTACGCACGGGCTGGCGCCGTTGACGTCCCCGCGCGATCCCGACACCTTCGCCGTCGCGAAGAGCTTCAACGGCCACCTGTCCCCGGCCGCGTGGCCGACGCAGGACTGGTGGCGCGCCTGGGGCGATCCGCAGCTTGACGCATTGATGAGCGAAGCACTGGCCGGCACCCCCTCGCTGGCCGCCGCAGATGCCCGCGTGCGCAAGGCGGCGGCGCAGGCCGAACTGGCCGATGCCGCGCGCCAGCCCGGCGCCACCGGCTCGGTGCGCTACTCCGGCGCCTATCTGCCGCAGACCCTCGTCTCCGCGCCGTTCGGGGGCGACTACAAGGGCGTGGAACTGGGCATGGTCCAGTTTTCGTACGCGCCCGACCTGTGGGGCGGCCATCGCGATCGCTGGGAGGCCGCGGTCGACCTGCTCCACGCCGCCGAGGCCGACGCGCAGCAGGCGCGCCTGCTGCTGTCGTCGAACCTCGCCCGTACCTACATCGGTCTCACCGAAGCGTTCGACGCGAAAGCCGTGGCCGAACGCGAAGGCACCCGCGCCCGGCAGCAGCTCGACCTTGCCCGCCGACGCGCCCGCGCCGGCCTCGACAACGACGCACAGACCCGGCAGGCCGAAGGCGCCGTGGCCGCGGCCGAACAGCAGGCCAGTGCAGCGCAACAGCGGATCGACGCCCTGCGCAATGCGCTGGCTGCGCTGCTGGGCCAAGGCCCCGACCGCGGGCTGGCGATCCGGGCGCCAACGCTGTTGGCCGTCGACGCGCCGTCGCTGCCATCGGACCTGCCGAGCGAACTGCTGGGTCATCGCCCCGACGTCGTCGCCGCACGCTGGCGCGCCGAAGCCGCGTCGAAGAGTGTCGACGCTGCGAAGACCGACTTCTACCCGAGCGTCAATCTGTCCGCGATGGCCGGCATCGCGACCGGGAAGCTCTCGGACCTGTTCACCCGCGATGCCGCCTTCGGAACCGGCGGCCCGGCGATCAGCCTTCCGATCTTCAACGGCCGCCGCCTTCGCGGGCAGTTGGCGTCCACCGACGCCGACGCCGATCTCGCCTTTGCCCAGTACGACCAGACCGTGGCCGGCGCGCTGCGCGAAGTCGCCGACGCACTGCAGGGGGCACGTGCGCTGGACACGCAGATCGCCTGGCTCGCCGAGGCGCGCGAGGCCGCGCGCAAGGCCTTGGCGCTTGCGGAAACGCGCCGCCGCGCGGGCCTCGGCACGCAACTCGACGTGCTCGCCGCGCAGCGACCGCTGTACCTGCTCGACGCGCAGATCGCCGGGCTTCGCGCCCAACGTCGCAACGCCGCCGCCGACCTCGCCGTGGCGCTCGGCGGCGGCTTCGCCCCGGCCGCATCGGAATCGCCCGCGCTCGACGCCCCGGCCACCGAACGACCCGCTTCCGAAACGTCCTCCCCGTTTTCCCGGACCATCCCATGACCACCGAAATGAACCCCGCCCTCGACGCCGCGCCCCCCGCGCCGAAGAACGGCAAGCGGCGCCGGGCCCTCGCCATCCTCGGCGCACTCGTCGTCGCCGGCGGCATCGGTTTCCTCTCCTGGCATCTGCTGGTCGGGCGCTGGCACGAAGCAACCGACGACGCCTACGTGCAAGGCGACATCGTGACGATCGCGCCGCAAACGCTCGGCACGGTCGTCGCCATCGGCGCCGACGACGGCGACCGTGTGCTCGCCGGCCAAGTGCTGGTGAAGCTCGATCCGAACGACGCCAAGGTCGCTTACGAACAGGCCGCCGCCAACCTCGCCGGCACCGTACGTCAGGTCCGTGGCCTGTTCGACGCCGTGCAGGCCGGCGAAGCCGACCTGGAAGCACGCGAAATCGCCGTGCGCCAGGCGCGCGCCGACGTCGCACGCCGCAACGGGCTGGTCGACGGCGGCGCCGTTTCCGCGGAGGAACTGGCGCACGCGAAGGCGCAGCTCGAAGCGGCCGTGGCCGCGCTGTCGTCGTCGCGCAGCCAGTTGTCGCGCAACCGCGCGCTGGTCGACGACACCACGCTCGGGAAACAACCGCAGGTGTTGGCCGCCGCCGCACAACTGCGCCAGGCGTATCTCAACCTGCAGCGCGGC
>JAYRTK010000180.1:0-7141 GCA_041919595.1 Lysobacteraceae bacterium | reverse complement strand
ATATGATGTTCGAACGTCAGCACTTGGCGAGTAACCCCGGTAAGCGCACGGCGCGCACCCGGGATGATGTGACGCATGCATCTCGAAGATTCCCGGATGCGGCCTTCGGCCTTATCCGGGCTACGCAGCCGAACGCGACTGTGCCGCAGGTTCATCGGAGGGCCCGCTCGTGCGGGTCCTCCTCTTGTTCCGGCGCCCGTCTTGCGCGATGGTGTGCGCATCCGATCGGGAGTCTTGAACCATGCGCGTCAAATTCCACGGTGCCGCCGGCGAGGTCACCGGCTCTCTGCACGAGGTCGAAGCCGGCGGCAAACGCCTGCTGATGGACTGCGGCATGATCCAGGGCAGCCCCGAGGCCGAAGCGCGCAATGCCGACCCGTTCCCGTTCGAGCCTTCCGAACTGGATGCGCTGATCGTCAGCCACGCCCACATCGATCACATCGGCCGCGTTCCACTGCTGGTCAAACGTGGCTTCCGCGGGCCGATCTATGCCCAGCACGCGACCGTCGACCTGATGCCGATCATGCTGCTGGACGCCGCCGGCATCGCCGAGGGCGAGGCGATGCGCGCGAACCGGCATCGCCGTCGCGGCCAGCCCGAGGCGGTCCCGCTCTACACCAGGGACGACGTGCGCAAGGCCCTGCGTCATGTCCGTCCGCTGCCCTACGACCAGCGCAGCGAACTGTTTCCGGGCGTGGACATCGCCTTCCGCGATGCCGGCCACATCCTGGGATCCTGCAGTATCGAACTGTGGGCGGACGGCCACAAACTGGTGTTCTCGGGCGATCTCGGCCCCAGGGGCACGCCGATCCTGCGCGATCCCGCGGTCATCCGCGAGGCCGATCTCGTGATCATGGAATCGACCTACGGCGATCGCCTGCACCGCGAGCGCGCCGAGACCATCCGCGAACTCGAGGACATTCTGGACGATGCCTGGCATTCGGGCGGCTGCGTGCTGATCCCGGCGTTCGCGGTCGGTCGTACCCAGGAACTGCTGTACTGGTTCGCGCGCCATTGGGACGAGTGGAAGATGTCGCGCTGGAAGATCTTCCTCGACAGTCCGATGGCGGCGAAGGTGGTGGAGGTCTACGACCGCCACCATGCGCTGTTCGACGACGAGGCGAAGCGGGTCTGGCGGGAGCGGCCCAGCCCGTTCACGCTGCCGAATCTCCGCATCACCGAGACCCAGGACGAATCGATGGCGATCAACCGGATCGACAACGGTGCGATCGTCATCGCCGGTTCCGGCATGGCCAACGCCGGCCGCATCCTGCACCACATGCGTCACCGCCTGCACCGCCGGCAGACGCACATGATCTTCGTCGGCTACCAGGCCGAAGGCACGACCGGGCGACGGATCGTCGACGGCGCGAAATGGGTGCGGATCCATGGCCACGACGTTCGCGTGAATGCCCAGCGGCACACGGTCGGGGGGCTGTCCGCGCACACCGACCAGCACGGCCTGCTGGCGTGGTACGGGCAGTTCCAGGACCATCCGCCGGTGGCCCTGGTCCACGGTGAGGACAAGGCCCGCGAGGCGCTGGCCGGCGAGATCGGCGAGGCTTCGGGCGTGCGGGCGATCCTGGCCCGGCCGGGGCTGCATCTGGACGTCCCGGTGACCGACGGAGACACCGCGTTGATGCGCGACGCTACCGGCCCCGGCTGAACGCCGGTCCGGTTTCGCTGACGGAACAGGCTGTTTTCGCGTAAAGTTCGTCCCGTTTCGCGCACGGCTGGTCCGTTTTCCCCGACAGCCGCTGACGCCGGCCCGCTCCGCGGCCACCCGGCGCAGCTTCTCCGCACGTCTTTCGTCGCGCCGAACACGGTCCGCCATCGGGTGAGCCGTTTTTCGCTTGCTCGCAGCGCGGTTGGAAAGCTCCGAGTGACACGCCGCATTCCGATGCGGCTCGATTGGAGCCATCCCAATGAACTTCGAATCGCTCGGGCTGACGCCTGCGCTGCTGCGTGCGCTCGCCGATCACGGTTACGCCACGCCCACTCCCATCCAGGCCGAGGCCATCCCGCTGGTGCTGACCGGTCGCGACGTGCTCGGTGGCGCCCAGACCGGCACCGGCAAGACCGCCGCCTTCGGCCTGCCGCTGCTGCAGCGCCTGACCGAGGCCAACAAGCCGGCCACCGGCCCGCGCAAACCGCGCGCCCTGATCCTGGTGCCCACCCGTGAACTCGCGGTGCAGGTCGCCGACAGCATCCGCGGCTACAGCAAGTATCTCCGCCTCAACGTCACCACCATCTTCGGCGGCGCCGGCATGGGCCCGCAGGTCGACAATCTCCGTCGTGGCGTCGACATCCTGGTCGCCACCCCGGGCCGTCTGATCGACCACATGCAGCAGGGCAGCGCCAAGCTCGATGCGGTCGAGATCCTGGTGCTCGACGAAGCCGACCGCATGCTCGACATGGGCTTCCTGCCGGCGATGAAGCGCATCCTGGCGCGGGTGCCGACCGAGCGTCAGACGCTGCTGTTCTCGGCCACGTTCGAGTCGCAGATCAAGCAGTTGGCGCTGGAATTCATGCGCAATCCGCAGCAGGTCCAGGTCGCCGCGCAGAACACCATCGCCGCGACCATCACCCATCGCGCGCACCCGGTCGACGGTTCGCGCAAGCGCGATCTGCTGATCGACATCCTGACCCGGCGGCATACCGAGCAGGTCCTCGTCTTCGGCAAGACCAAGCACGGTTGCAACCGTCTGGCCGAACAGCTCGAATCCGCTGGCCTGCCGGCGCTGGCGATCCACGGCAACAAGAGCCAGGCCGCACGGCAGAAGGCGCTGAACGCCTTCAAGTCCGGCAAGGCGCGCATCCTGGTCGCCACCGACGTGGCCGCCCGCGGTCTGGACATCCCGAACCTGCCGCTGGTCATCAATCACGACCTGCCGATGGTCGCCGAAGATTACGTGCACCGGATCGGCCGCACCGGTCGCAATGGCGCGCAGGGCGAAGCGCTGTCGCTGGTGTCGCCGGACGAAGCGCCGCTGCTGCGCCAGATCCAGCGGCTGCTGAAGTCCGACATCGCGCTGGAAGCCATCGACGGTTTCGAGCCGAGCCGGCCGATCCGCCTCGACGGCAACGCCCCGGGCGCGCCGCGTCAGGGCGCTCCGCGGCCGGGTGGACAGCGTCCCGGCGGCCAGCGTCCGCCGCGCAAGCCGGCGCATCGCGGGCACGGCAAGCCCGCCGATCGCGGTGCGCACGCGCATGCGCACACCGGCCAGAAGCAGGGCCAGGGGCGTGGACAGGACAGGTCCGGCGGTCGACGCGACTCGCGCGCCTGATCGACGCTCCCGTGGTTCCCGGAAGGGCCGGCATCGCCGGCCCTTTTTCATGGGGCAAGGCGTTCGCATCGCGGTTTTCACCCTGTTCCCGGGCATGATGCGTTCGTCAAACGCGATCCGCGGCGCCGCCGCGGGAGGAATCGGACCCATGCTGATGAGAATCACCCGGGCGGGCTGCGTGCTCGCCGTTCTGGCCCTGGCCTGCGCCTGCGGCTCGCCGAAGGAAGTCGCGGCGCAAGGCGTCGCTCCGGCGGATGCGCCACCCGCCGCGACGAAGACCCTGCGCGCCTATGGCAGCGACGAGGCGCTGCGGCAGCAGCTCCGCACCTGGCGCAAGGCCATGGAGAAGCGACAGGCGGAACGGCGCCGCGAGATGCCCGCCGCCGTCATGGAGTCATCGATGCCGATGGCGGTCCCGCCGCCGCCGGCCCCGATGGAAGCCGCCGCCGATGCCGCCACCGCACCGGCAGGCGCCGCCGACGACAGGGAGGACGCGATCACCAACGTGCAGACGGTGGGCGTGGACGAAGGCGGCATCGTCAAGCGTCGGGGCGATCACCTGATCGTGCTGCGCCGCGGACGCCTGTTCACGGTGAAGGTCGGCGACGACGCGCTGCAACCGGTGTCGATGATCGATGCCTTCGGTCCGGGCATCGATCCCGGCGGTGCGTGGTACGACGAAATGCTGGTCTCGGGCGACACCATCGTGGTCGTCGGTTACAGCTACCAGCGTGGCGGTACCGAACTGGTGCTGTTCGATCTGTCGAAGGACGGGCACATCGCCTACCGCGCGACGTACCACCTGCGCAGCAACGACTACTATTCCTCGCGCAACTACGCCAGCCGCCTGATCGGCGACAAGCTGATCTTCTATTCGCCGCTGTTCCTGTCCTACGGCAGCGACGATCTGGATGCCATGCTGCCCGGGCTGCGTCCGTGGCGGAAGGATCTGTCCGGGGACGCGAAATTCAGGCGCATCCTGCCGGCGGACCGCATCTATCGCGCACCGCGCGAACTGGATATCGACAGCGGCATCGCCCTGCACACGGTCACCATCTGCGATCTGGCGGAACGGGAACTGGATTGCCGCGCGACCGCAGTGCTGGGGGCGCCGGGCCAGACCTTCTATGTCGCCGGGGATGCCGCCTACGTCTGGACCAATCCCTGGTCCTGGAATGCGCCCGGTGGCAAGCGCGTCTCGGACGTGTTCCGGATTCCGCTCGATGGCAGCGCTCCGCGGGCGATGCAAGCCATGGGCGCACCGATCGATCAGTTGTCCTTCCTCGAACGCGACGGCCACCTCAACGTGCTGGTCGCCTCGCAGGCCGACGGCCAGTGGATGTGGGCCGCGGAGCACGGTCCCGGCGCGCTGGCGCTGCTGCGCGTCCCGCTGACCCTGTTCGGCGACGGCAGCGGTGCCGCGCAGTCGCGGCATTACCGCCTGCTCGACGCGGACGCGCGTTTCGACAACGGCGCGAACAATCGGTTCGTCGACGATTGGCTGCTGGTGGGCGGACGGCAGTCGTGGAACGGAGGCGGCAAGCCGCAACCGGCCTATGCGATCCGTTACGCCGGCGACGAGGGTTTCCAGCGTCTGCAACCCGGGCATGGGGTGGAGCGGATCGAGGCGATCGGATCGGATGCGATTCTCGTCGGTGGCCAGGGGCCCGATCTGCATTTCACCTCGCTGCGGCTCGGCGCACGCGCCGAGATCGCGGATGTCTACGTACAGGCGAACGCCGCGCAGGGCGAGTCGCGCAGTCACGGCTTCTTCTATCGTCCGGTCGGCGACGACGACGGCTACGTCGGTCTGCCCGTGCTCGGCCGGAATGCCCGCGGAGAAGAGACGGCATCGGTGATGTTCCTGCGCAATCGTTCGCTCGCGCTGACCCGGGCCGGCGCGCTCGACGCCCGCGGTGTCGCACGCCCGGATGACGGCTGCAAGGCGAGCTGCGTGGACTGGTACGGCAATGCCCGTCCGATCTTCATCGGTGAACGTGTGTTCGCCCTGATGGGTTACGAGCTGGTCGAAGGGCGCTACACGCACGAACGCATCGCCGAACGGCGCCGGGTGGATTTCACGCCCGCGACGCCGGCGCCGGTGTCCGACTGACGACGAGGCGAGACGCCGGCGCGCAGCGACCGGCGTCTCGCGTCATCGGCAGGCCGGCTTCTGCGCATCGGTGTCCGTGTCGCGCATCGAGGGCTTCCGATCGGTCTCGCTGCGATCGATTTCACTGGCCCGGTTCCCCTCATTTACGCGTTGGCTGACCCGGGCGCGCGCCAGGCGCAGACGGCGTGCCCGTGCGATCACGTCTGTCCGATCACGTCCGTGACGCATCGTGTGTCTGTGCCGTTGTGACACAAGGGAATCCACGATGAGAGAAGGATCACGGACCCGCGCGCTGCGGGTTCAAGGGGCGCATGCGCTCGCATTGGCCGCGCTGGTGCTCGGCATGGCAGGTTGCGGGCCGGAAGGCGAGGGAAGGGCATCGGTGTCCGTTGCGGGGGACAGCGGATCGCAGGAACGACGGGAAACCGCCGCGAAAGCGGCACGCAAGGCCGATTTCGCGGCGGTCGAGACCGCGGACGCACCGTTGCCGACCGATCTGCCGCCTGCCGACGACATCGAGATCACGCCGATGACGACCGCGAACGGTGCGGACGGGAACACACGGCTGTCGGTGCGGTTCTCGGGCGAAGCGCCGCTGCCGGACACCTTCGGCATCGAGATCGACCAGCAGACGTCGGTGTTCAAGCGCAGCGAAAAGGATGCGCGGCGTTTCGAGGGCGACGTGTGGTTCGATTTCGACGCCTTCGCCGCCGAGCAGAAAGCGCGTGCGGCGGACCTCGCGCGGCGCAAGGCGCCGGTCGCCCCGCGCTTCGATGGGCGCAGCATGATCGGTGAGGAACGGTTGGACGTGCTCGATCCCGGGATCGTGGATCTCGCCCGCCAGAACGGCAGCGCCTTCCGCGTGCCGCGCGGGACGGTCAGCGTGCCTGCCGACAGCCTCGATCCCGCGCGCGTGCTGACCGTCACCGATCTGGGCGTGGTCGAGGATCCCGCCAGAACCTACGACATCTGCGGGAACCGCGGCAATCCGGACGGGGCCTGGACCTTCAAGACCCTGATGACGCACATGGCCAACACGCCGCGCACGGGCGTGACGCCGGAGGATTTCGTCGACCAGTGGTTGACGAACTGGACCGGGTTCCGCGAGATCAATACGCATCCGGTGCGTGCGCGATTGGCGATGAAGACGCGGGTGCTGGATCCCTGGCGGGGTGCCGATGGCCGACTCGACCTGGATCGCGCTCCCTTCCGGCTTCTGGCCATCGTCAACCGCCTGGATCTGCGCGGCAATCCGATCTACGGCGGAGGCAACGGCGGCGAATTGCGTTTCGTGTTCGGTGTCGTGGACCGCAATGCGCTCGCAGGATGTTCCGCGCTGCCCTTCACGGTGATTCTGGAATACGGCGTGCCGGTACGCGGATGTTCGGCGGTGAAGGACTATGCCGGCGAATGGATCGCGCTCGGTGGCGCTTCGCCGGGGACGGCCGAGTACAACGCCGCGCTGCAGGCCATCACCGACCGCGTCACCGCGGCGAACGCCGCGCCGGCGAAACCCCACGGCAATGCGATCAACCAGATCCGCACCAACGAAATCGCGCTCGGGGCCCCCTGGGAACTGCGTCAATTCGAGATTCCACCCGGCGGCGGTCTGCTGAAACTGGTGTCGACCGCTCAAACGCCCGACGAGGACTACGACCGGATGCCGTTGCTCGCGTCGTTCATGGATCGCCATCGCGCGGAGATTCTGGCCGATCGACATGTGGTTCCATCGAGTTACGCG
>JAYRTK010000179.1:0-7160 GCA_041919595.1 Lysobacteraceae bacterium | reverse complement strand
TCACGTGGGCGCACAGCGGGTCCAGCGCGTCCCATTCCAGTTCGAGCGGGACCTGCTGCTCCTGCACGAACACCGGTTCGCGCACCGCGCGCAGCGCATCGATGCCGGTGGCGTAGTCGATCGTTTCGACCTGGAATCCGCGATCAGTCATGGCCGTCGCCCTCGTCATCGATGCTCTCGTCGCCGACGTTGTCGTCGCCGATGTCGAGGCGGTAATGCCCCTGCGCCAGCAGCTCCAGCACGAGCGACCGGCCCTCCGCGGACAGCGCTGCGTAGCCGGCCGCGTCGAGAGTGGCGGCCGCCGCCAGCGCGCGCGCGTCGCCCAGCGGCAGGGCGTGGACCTGACCAGCGACGTAGAGCCTGCCGACGCGGCGGTTCGCAGCGCTGCGACGCCAGGCGACCCGGGTCCAGGGATGCCGCGCCAGCAGCGCGCCCTGCTCCAGATCGAACTCGATCTCGATCCGCGAGCGCGGCGGGTCCGGATCCAACGGCATCGCGGCGCTGCGGTACAGGCTGATGAAGCGGCCGAACCAGTCGCCCAGGCGCTCGGGATCGTGCATGCGCAGTTTGTTCAGCGCTTCGATCGCCCGCCCCATGGCGGCGGCATCGATTTCGTAGGCGTCCTTCGCCGGCGTCAGGTCCGGGTCGCTGTAGCGCACGGATTCGTCGGCGTCGCAGAGCAGGGTATCGACCAAATCGCCGAGCAGTTCCGCGCTCGACGGCGCGCGCAGGCCCACCGAAATGGTCAGGCACGCGTCCTCGGCCACACCGTGATGCGGCACGCCCGGCGGCAGGTACAGCATGTCGCCCGGAGCCAGCACCCAATCGTGGGTCGGCGTGAAATGTTTCAGCAGGCGCAGCGGGACATCGTCGAGGTAGGTCTCGTCCGGGTTCGGCGCGGTGTCGATCATCCAGCGCCGATGGCCCTGGCCCTGCAGCAGGAACACGTCGTACTGATCGATGTGCGCGCCGACCGAGCCGCCCGGCGCCGCGAACGAGATCATGATGTCATCCATGCGCCAGCGCGGCAGGAAGTCGAAATCGTCGAGCAGTGCGCGCACGTCCGGGTCCCACTTGTCCACGTCCTGGACCAGCACGGTCCAGTCGTGGTGCGGCATGCCGGGGAATTCGGCTTCGTCGAACGGGCCGGTGCGCACGGTCCAGGCATCGTTCGCGCGGTCGTAGCTGGCGATGCGCGCCAGTGCGCCCTCCTCGCAGGCGAGCCCCGCCAGGTCTTCCGGCGTCAGCGGCGAGACGAAGTCCGGAAAGGCGTTGCGGATCAGCAGCGGACGCTTCTGCCAGTAATCGCGCAGGAAGCGCGCCGGCGGCATGCCCAGCGGGCCCTTGCCGGTGGCGTCGATCTCGAACGGCAGCGCGTCCGCGGTGTTGCGCTTGGCCATGTCAGATCTCCTTCGCCAGTTGCTCCGCGAGGCCGGTGTAGCTTGCCGGCGTCATCGCCAGCAGGCGTTCCTTCGCGTCCGCGGGCAGGTCGAGTCCCGCGATGAAGGCGCGCATCGACGTCGCGTCGATGCCGTGGCCGCGGGTCAGCGCCTTCAGTTGTTCGTAGGGATTGGGCAGACCATGTCGACGCATCACCGTCTGCACGGCTTCGGCCAGCACTTCCCAGGCGGCGTCGAGATCCGCGGCCAGGCGCTCCGGATTCGCGCTGAGCTTGTGCAGCCCGCGCAGCAGGGCGTCGTAGCCGATCAGCGCATGGCCGAAGGCGGTGCCGACCGCGCGCAGCACCGTCGAATCGGTGAGGTCGCGCTGCCAGCGGCTGATCGGCAGTTTCGCGGCGAAGTGCTCGAACAGGGCGTTGGCGATGCCGAAATTGCCCTCGGCGTTCTCGAAGTCGATCGGGTTGACCTTGTGCGGCATGGTCGAGCTGCCGACTTCACCGGCCTTGACCGCCTGTTTGAAGTACCCCAGCGAGATGTAGCCCCAGATGTCGCGGCACAGATCGACGCAGATCGTGTCGATGCGCTTCTGCGCGTCGCAGATTTCCGCGATGCCGTCGTGCGGTTCGATCTGGGTGGTGTAGGGCTGCCAGTCGAGGCCCAGGGATTCGACGAAACGCCGCGAGAACGCGGTCCAGTCGAGATCGGGATAGGCGGCGACGTGGGCGTTGTAGTTGCCGACCGCGCCGTTGGTCTTGCCCGGCATCTGCGCGCCGGCGAGCAGTTCGCCCTGGCGCTGCAGGCGCGCGACGACGTTCGCGAGTTCCTTGCCGACCGTGGTCGGCGACGCGGTCTGGCCGTGGGTGCGCGAGAGCATCGGCAGCGCCGCATGCGCATGCGCCATCGTGCGCAGCGTCTGGATCAGATCGTCCAGCCGCGGCAGCAGCACGGTCTGGCGCGCCTCGTTGAGCATCAGCGCGTAGCTCAGGTTGTTGATGTCCTCGCTGGTGCAGGCGAAGTGCACGAATTCCAGCGAGGGCGCCAGTTCCGCGTCGTCGTGCAGCCATTCCTTGATGAGATATTCGACCGCCTTGACGTCGTGATTGGTGGTGCGCTCGATCTCCTTGACCCGGGCGGCGTCGGCCGGCGACAGCGACGCGGCGCGGGCGCGCAGCCGGGCGGCGGCGGCTTCGCCGATCGGCGCCAGTTCGACGATGCCGGGCTCGGCGGCCAGGGCCAGCAGCCATTCGATCTCGACCTTCACCCGGGCCTTGATCAGACCGTATTCGGAGAAGATCGGGCGCAGGGCATCGACCTTGCCGGCATAGCGGCCATCGAGCGGGGACAGGGCGAGCAGCTGGGCGTCGGACATGGCGGTCGGGCAGTGCGGGGAAGCGAACATTGTAAACGCCCGTGGGCGTATGCTCGCCGGGACCTCTTTGCGCAGGAGCCGCACCATGGCCAGACGCAATGCCATTCCCGGCCACTCCGGTGGACGGGTGCCGGATCCCTTCCGGACCGAACGCGACAGCATGGGCGAGTTGCGGGTGCCCGCCGATGCCCTCTGGGGCGCCCAGACCCAGCGTGCGGTGCAGAACTTCCGCATTTCCGGCCGGCCGATGCCGCGCGGTTTCGTCCGCGCCCTCGGATTGATCAAGGCCGCCGCCGCGCAGACCAACGCCAATCTCGGTCTGTTGCCCAAGACCCGGGCCGCCGCGATTCGCAAGGCCGCGCTGGAGGTGGCCGAAGGCCATCACGACGCCCATTTTCCGGTCGACGTCTTCCAGACCGGTTCCGGCACGTCCAGCAACATGAACGCGAACGAGGTGATCGCGGCCCTGGTGATGCGCGCCGGACGCGGGCGCGTGCATCCCAACGACGACGTGAACCTCGGCCAGAGCTCGAACGACGTGATCCCGAGCGCGATCCGGGTCGCGGCACTGCTGGCGACGACCGAGGATCTGCTGCCGGCGCTGAAGCATCTTCGCACCACCATCGACCGTCGCGCCCGCGAGGCGCGCAGGCTGGTCAAGACCGGCCGCACCCATCTGATGGACGCGATGCCGCTGACCTTCGCGCAGGAACTCGGCGCGTGGTCGTCGCAGCTGGATTCGGCCCGGATGCGGATCGAGGACGCGCTCAAGCGGCTGCGCCGGTTGCCGATCGGCGGCACCGCGATCGGCACCGGCATCAACGCCGCGCCCGGATTCGGCAAGCGCGTCGCGCAGACCCTGTCGGTGCTGGCCGGTGTGCGTTTCGTCAGTGCCGACGACGCCTTCGAAGGTATCGCCGCGCAGGACGACGCGGTGGAGTTGTCCGGTCAGCTCAACGCGCTGGCGGTGGCGCTGATGAAGATCGCGAACGATCTGCGCTGGATGAATTCCGGCCCGCTTGCCGGTCTGGGCGAGATCGAACTGCCGGCGCTGCAGCCGGGGTCGTCGATCATGCCCGGCAAGGTCAATCCGGTGATTCCCGAAGCGGTGGCGATGGTCTGCGCGCAGGTGTTCGGCCATCACACCGCGATCACCGTGGCCGGACAGAGCGGCAATTTCCAGCTCAACGTGATGCTGCCGCTGATCGCCGCCGACCTGCTGGACGGCATCGGCCTGCTGGCGAACGCGATGCGCGCGCTGGCCGACGATGCCATCGCGGGTCTGCGTTTCCGTCCGGACCGCCTCGCCGAGGCGCTGGCGCACAACCCCATCCTCGTGACCGCGCTGAATCCGGTGATCGGATACGAAAACGCCGCCGCGATCGCCAAGGAGGCGTATCGCGAACGGCGTCCGGTGTTCGATGTGGCGTTGGAGAAGAGCGGGCTGAGCGCGGCCGAGTTGCGTCGCCTGCTCGATCCCGCGGCACTGACCGAGGGCGGTCTGCGCGCGGGCGGTGCGGGCGGCGGCTGAGGCCGACGCCCGCGGGCGATCATTTCGCCGCTTCGGCGCCCGCGGCTTCCGCTTCGGCGGCGGCGTTGCGCTGGTCGCCGTCGATGCTCTCATCGACATCGGCGTTGATGTGCGTGCCCGGCACGTCGACGTTGAAATCGCCGTCCTTGCCGCATTCATCCACGTCCTTCTGGTCCATCCTGGCGAAGGGCTGGAACGCGGGCAGGGCGGCCGCCAGACGGTTCTGGGTATCGAGCAGTGCCGGCAGCTTCGCGCACAGCTTGACGGCGGAACGCTTGATGCCTTCGGCTTCGGCTTCGATCTTCTTCTCGATCTCGTCGGTGTTGCCGGTGAGCACGCCCTTGACCGCTTCGCCCACCGCCTTGCCGGCGAGATCCGCGCCTTCCAGACCGATGCCGATACCCGCCTCGGCGACGCCGACGATGTGGCCGCGGTACTCCAGCAGCAGCTTGCGCTGCGCCGCGTCGACCGGGATGGCCTTGCCGTCGATCAGCAGATCGCCCGCCGGCGTGATCTCGGCTTTCGCCGTGCCGTCGGCGGACAGATCGATATTGCCTTTCGCCAGTTCCTCGCGGGCTTCGTCGGTGGCCTGTTTCACGGCCTTGCCGATGATGGTGGTCGGCTCGGCGCCCGGATCGGCGGTGGTGGACGCCTTGTCGGAGCAGGCCACCAGGGGCGCGCAGGCGAGCAGGGCGACGGAGAGGGTGCGGAGAGCGGTACGCATGGCGGAGCCTCGGAGGAGGTGGGTTGCGGAGAGGGTCGCGGTTCGGGTGCGGCGAAACATCTGTCGTTGGTTGGGGACGGGGCGCGGCGCGGACGATCGGCGGTGTCGCTGCCGTGCCTTCCGTGGCGGAAGTCGGCGGCGCCGGAGATCCCTGCGCGACCCTCCATGGTCGGGTCTCCGGGAGACCGCGAACCGGCGACAGGCCGGTTCGCGTTCATGCGTCCTCAGCCTTCATCCCGCCAGCGGCGCAGACGGATGGCGGCGACGATCATCGCGACACCGATCGCGGCACCGATCCACAGTTCCAGCGTGCCGAAGGCGGCCCAGCTGCTGGTGAAGTCGAACAGCTTGGCGATGTCCTGCGGACCATCGATCCGGATGTCGTCGAACTGCGCGTTCACGTGCTCGTTGGCGTTCCAGGTCATCGGCACGATGCTCAGCAGACCGCGGAAGACCACCGTGTACCACATCGCGCCGTGCGGGAATTCGACCCCGGAGATCGCACCGGCGATACCGGCCATCATGCTCACCATCGCGCAGCCCAGGATCGGCACCAGCACCGCCCACAGGAAAGGCAGGCGGCGGGCCCAGGCGGAGCACAGCATCAGCCAGCCCACGGTCGGCAGCGCCCAGAGGACGTAGACCGGCAGCATGCTCAGGGCGCCGCCCAGGATCCGCAGCGGATGCGATTCGAGCAGCAGCGCGCTGGCTTCGGGGATGCCGTTGAGCAGGAAGGCCAGGGTCATCAGCACCAGGATCACGGTACCGATCGCGATGCCGATGACGATGCTCAGCGCCGGCGTCAGGATCAGCGCCCAGCTCGCCTTCGACAGCACGGTGGTCGCGTCGGAGACCGGCAGCGACTTCCAGAACAGCACGCTGCGGTCGCGGCGCTCGTCGTAGAGCGAACCCAGGGCGTAGAAGAACACCACGAACACCATCACCGCCAGCGCCAGACCGAGGCCGCCGAGGAAGAAGATGTCGCCGGTGCCGCCGATCGCCTCGCGGGCCGCCGCCGTACCGCCATCGACCACGATGCCCTTGTTGTGCCAGTCGAGATCGCCCGCGCTCTTCGCCCGCTGCAGCATGATCGAACCGCCGATGATGCCGATCAGCGTGAACAGGCAGGCGATGACGCCGGTGACGATCGGCGCCCACAGAAAGCCGCCGCGGTTTTCCCAGAATTCGCGCTTCAGCAGCAGCTTGAACTTCTGCCCGAAGCCGTAGCCGCCTGCCGCGGCGTGCGACGGGAGGGCGGCGGGGGGTTGGACGGTGGTGTTCATGCGTAGGTCCCCTTCATGGTGGCGACGAACAGGTCGGCGAGGCCGGGAATGCGGGTTTCGCCGAAGGCGGCGAGGCGGTCCTGCGGCACGCCGTCGAACAGCATCACGGTCTTGCCGAACGGCAGCGCGCGTTCGTCGATCGGTTTCATGGTCCGTGCCTCTTCGGTGCGGTCGGCGCTCAGCAGCACTTCGACGTAGCGTTCGCCGAGGCTTTCCATCGTCGCGTCGAGCACGATCTTGCCGTCGCGGATGAACATCACGTCGGTCAGGATGTGCTCGATCTCCTCCACCTGGTGGGTGGTGATCACGATGGTCTTCTGCTCGTCGAAATAATCCTCGAGCAGACGCTGGTAGAACTGCTTGCGGTAAAGGATGTCGAGGCCCAGGGTGGGTTCGTCCAGTACCAGCAGCTTGGCGTCGATCGCCATCACCAGCGCCAGGTGCAACTGCACGATCATGCCCTTGGACATCTCGCGCACCCGCATCTTCGGATTGAGTTGGGTGTTGGCCAGGAAACGCTCGCACTTGGCGCGATCGAAACGCGGGTGCACGCCGGCGACGAATTCGATGGCTTCGGCGACCCGGATCCAGCGCGGCAGCACCGCCACGTCGGCGATGAAGCACACGTCGTTCATGAGTTCGTCGCGTTCGGTGCGCGGATCGCGACCCATCACCTTGAGTTCGCCTTCGAACGGAATCAGGCCGAGCACCGCCTTGAGTGCGGTGGTCTTGCCGGCGCCATTGGGGCCGATCAGGCCGATGATCTTGCCGGGGCCGATGTCGAAATCGGCGTTGTCGAGCGCGACCTTGTTCTTGTAGTGCTTGCGCAGGCCGCGGGCGGTCACGACGGCGT
>JAYRTK010000178.1:0-7179 GCA_041919595.1 Lysobacteraceae bacterium | reverse complement strand
CAGACGCGCCAATCCCTCGGCCTGCGCGGAAGCGGCCGAGGGCCTGACCACGAAAAGGCCGGGACTGATCTGTTCGGACGGGGAGGACATGGGTGTCCTTCGGGGGCGTGTCTGCAGCGAGGAATGCCGGTCGTGGGCCAACGCGAATCGATGGCCGGTTGCCGGCGCTGAGACTGGATAACACACGCCGTCCGGCCGGCGCAACCGCGCACCGCTGGCGGGTCGCCCGGGAGGCGCGGTGGCGCCTCCCGGGGCCGGAGGCCTATTGCGCGGGCGCGAACCGCAGCATCAGCGACCACTCCCGGCCGGGCTGGCGGTAGTACGACGCGGTCTCGTAGCGCTGGTCGAAGGCATTGGCGACCCGCGCCTGGACCGACCAGTCGGTGCCGATGCGGTACTCGGCGCGCACGTCCAGCGTCGCGAAACCACCGAGGCGCCGGGCGTTGGCCAGATCGTCGTAGCGTGCGCCTTCGGCGATGCCGGTGAAGCCCAGGCGGAAATCGCCGAACGCGCGATCGAGCTCGATCCGTGCGGTTTCGCGCGCGCGCCGCGGCAGATCGTTGCCATGGTTCGGACCGGCGGCGCGGTTCTGCGGGTCCAGCCAACTGGCGCTGGCGCCGAGGTCCCAGCCGAACACGCGGCTGTCCACCCGCAGTTCGGCGCCGCGCAGACGGGCGCGTTCGATGTTGTTGGGCAGGAAGATCGAGCCGTCGTACGCGATCAGGTCGTCGACCTCGGTCGAGAACGCGTCCAGACGCACGCCGGTGCGTTCACCGCGCCAGGCGATGCCGGCTTCGACGGTCTTCGAGGATTCCGGGCGCAGCGCCGGATTGCCGAAGAACGGGTAGTACAACTCGTTGAAGGTCGGCGCCTTGAACGCGGTGCCGTAGCTCGCGGTGATCCGCCAGCGGTCCGCGAACGACAGCCCCCAGGCCGCGGTGCCGGTGGTTTCGCCGCCGAACTGGTCGTTGTCGTCGCGGCGCAGCGCCAGTTGCAGATCCTGTGCGCCGAAGCGTCCCTGGTACTGGGCGAAGGCGGCGCGATTGCCGCGGCGGGTCTCGTCGTAGGCGGTGTCGCCGTCGATGCGATCGCGCAGCCAGTCGGCGCCGAAGGTCAGCAACTGCGCCTCGGCGAGGGCGAGATCGACCTGCACCGATGCGCTGTCGCGCCGGCTGGCGAAATCGCCCTGCGGCACGGCGCCCAGGAAGTTGTCGGACGCATCCAGGTTGCGTCCCGCCGACACTTTCAGATCGACCTTGTCGGTGGCCTTCCAGCGCAATTGCGTGCCGTAGACCTGTTGCCGGATGTCGGAGTTGTCGACGAAGCCGCCGTCGTAGTCGTTGTGGCCGGAGATGCGCAGCGCGTGCGCGTCCAGCGTCGCGCGTTCACCGAGATCGACGCCGCCGCGCAGCGAGAACGCATGGTTGCGGTAGCCGTCGCGATCGGTCTGGCCGTCGACGAAACAGCCGGCGAACACCGGCGCGCCGGCGCCGCGACAGGCGTCGATGCCGTTCGTGCGCTGCAGCGCGGCGTCGATGCCGAACCAGCCTCGCTCGCCGCTGCCGCCGACGCCGACGCCGCCTTCGCGACGACCGTGGCTGCCGGCGCCGGCATGGAAGCGGAAGCTCGCTTCGCCGCGATCGCGCCGGGTGAAGATCTGGACCACGCCGCCGATGGCGTCGGAGCCGTACAGGCTGGAGCGCGGACCGCGCACGATCTCGATGCGATCGATCATCGAGACCGGAAGATCCTGGAACGAGGCCAGGCCCGAGGTCGACGACCCGACGCGCACGCCGTCGACCAGGACCAGCACGTGGTCGGATTCGGCGCCGCGCACGAACAGGGTGCTGAGCTTGCCCGCGCCGCCCTGATTGCTGAGGTTGATGCCGGCGCGGCCGCGCAGCAGTTCGCCGAGCGAACCGGCCTGGCTGCGCTGGATGTCTTCGCGATCGATGACCTCGACCGGTGCGAGCGCGGCATCGGCGGTGATCGCGGTGCGGGTCGCGGTGACCACGACTTCGTCCAGCGCGTCGGCATCGCCGGCCTGCGCCTGCGCGCCGAAGGGAAGGGAGAGCGCGATCGCGGCCTGCACGGCGATCGCCAGCGGAAACTTGCGGAAGGACATTCGGAACTCCATCGCGCGCACCCGCGCGGTGAGAAGGGCGGAGGAGTCGCGAACGGAGAGAAAAGGCCAGCGAACGGCCGGCGGACATGCGGAGCATGCGGACGGCGTGATCGCCGCGACGCCCTCCGCATCGCAACCATGGACTTCCTGGCCGGTCTCCGGGCTCATGCGCGAACGGACGCCCGTCCCGTTCCGCCAGCGCGCCTTCCCGTGGAACACCACAGTGGCGGTTGCGATGGCTTGACGCACTTACCGTTGCGGGGGCAGCGCCGGCATTGTCCGTGGGGACGCACCGGCTTCCCGTTTCAATCCTCGGACGAAGGTCTCTGGATCACCATGAAGCGCGCGCAGTGTATCCGATCCGCGCGATCGCCGCGGCGGAAGGGCGACGTGGCGGGTCAATCCCCGCTGTCGGGTTCGTCGAACAGCGAGAACGCCGGGGCGGCGCTTTCCTCGCGAACGGCATGCGTGGTCGTGACCGGCGCGGCGGCCGGTCGACCGCGCGGCGGCGGCAGCAGGGCGATCGCGGCATCCGCGGCGATCAGCAGTTCGCTGCGGCGCTCGGGGGAGACCTCCTGCCAGTGGCACCCGAGCAGCGCGCCTTCCAGCGCGTAGAGCAGGTTGAGACTCGGTTTGAAGCCCGCGCGCTTGACGCGCATGAAGGCCTCGAGTGCGCCGATCGCGCGCAGATCCTCTTCGGTGCGCAGCCCGACCTGGCGCAGCCAGGCGGCGCTTTTCGGGCCGATGTTGCGGAGTTTCAGCGATGCGCTCATGCGAAGGGGCCGTCCTGGGGGGAATCGGGCCGGCCCGCTCAGCCGATCCCGCGCAGACTGCGCAGGTACGACGCGGCGATGGTTTCCAGCCCTGTCTGATCTTCAACGTCGAAACGATCCGGAACCGGACTGTCGAGGTCGAACACGCCGATCAGCGTGTCGTCCAGCACTAGCGGGATCACCAGTTCCGAACGCGATGCCGCATCGCAGGCGATGTGCCCGGGAAAGGTGTGGACATCGGCGATGCGCTGGGTCTCGCGCGTGCGCGCGGCCGCCCCGCAGACCCCCTTGTCCAGCGGAATGCGCACGCAGGCCGGCAGCCCCTGGAACGGGCCGACCACCAGTTCGGTGCCGTCGTAGAAATAGAACCCGACCCAGTTGAGGTCCGGCAGTGCGTGATGGATCAGCGCCGACAGATTGGCGGCGTTGGCGATGCGGTCGTGCGCGCCGGCGACCAGGGCCCGGGCCTGCGCGGCCAGCTGGGCGTATTGTTCCGGCTTGCTGCCGGTGAGCGGAATGGCGGCGAAACTCATGGATCCAGTGTAGCAGCGCCGCCTGCCGGCATTACCATGCGCCTTCCGCCCACGGAGCGCCCCGGTGATGCCCGTTCCCGCACGCAGCGTCTACGTCACCGGCACCGATACCGGTGTCGGCAAGACCATGGCCGCGGTGGCGCTGGTGCACCGCCTGCGCATGGCCGGATTGCGCACCGCCGGGATGAAACCGGTCGCCAGTGGCTGTGAACGCACGCCCGACGGTCTGCGCAACGACGACGCTGTGGCGCTGCGGGCGGCCAGCGATCCGGCGCCGGCCTACGACGATGTGAATCCGTATGCGCTCGCGCTCGCCACCGCGCCGCAGCTGGCCGCCCGCGCGATGGGCGTGCGCATCGCGCTGCCGACGCTGTGCGATGCGTATGCACGGCTGGCGGCGCGATGCGATGCGATCGTGGTGGAAGGCGCGGGCGGTTGGCTGGCGCCGTTCGATGCGGGGCTGGAACAGGCCGATCTGGTGCGCGCGCTCGGTCTGCCGGTGGTGCTGGTGGTGGGCCTGCGCCTGGGCTGTCTGAACCACGCGCGGTTGAGCGCGCGCGCGATCGCCGCGGACGGTTGTGTCCTGCTCGGCTGGATCGGCAGCGCCGTCGATCCGGCGTTCGCCGAACGCGATGCCTATCTCGGAATGTTGACCGATGCGCTGCCCGCGCCCTGCCTCGGGGTGTTGCCGCATGCGCCCGGCGCGGACCCGTGGACGATGGCGCGCGAGCTGGTGTTGCCGCCCGGAGGCTGAGCGGATGCTGGGCGGATCCCGATCGCGGCGGCGGTCGGCCCGAAAACGGACAGGCGCGCCGAAGCGCGCCTGTCCGGGGAGCATTCACGACAGGTCAGCCGTGGTGCGGTCGAGTCTCCAGCGCGGGCGCCGCGTCGGTCGACCCGTGCGCCGTCTCGCGTGCAGGCGCCTGTGCCTGATGATCCCGTGCCAGGTACAGATAGAACGCCGGCAGCACGAACAGGGTGAACGCGGTGCCGATGGTCATGCCCGAAGCGATCACGATGCCCATCGAGAAGCGCGCGGCGGCGCCGGGGCCGCTGGCCATCAACAGCGGGATCATCGCGAACACCAGCGCCGCGGTGGTCATCAGCACCGGACGAAGACGGATCGCGGTCGCCTGCTCGATCGCTTCGCGCTTGCCCAATCCCTGCTCGATCTGCAGCTTGTTGGCGAACTCCACGATGAGGATGCCGTGCTTGGAGATCACGCCGACCAGCGTCACCAGACCGACCTGGGTGTAGATGTTGATGCTCATTCCCGGGAAGGCCTCGATGCCCTTCATGCCGAGCATGCCGCTGGCGATGGCCAACACATTCAGCGTCAGCAGAGCGCCGCAGATCGCCATCGGCACCGTCAGCAGCATGATCGTGGCGTCGCGGAAACTCTCGAACTGCGCCGACAGCACCAGGAAGATCACGATCAACGCCAGCCCCATGGTCAGCAGCATCGCCGAGCCTTCCTGCTTGAACTGGCGCGATTCGCCTGCGTAATCGACGCTGTAGCCCTGAGGCAGCACCTCCTTCGCCGCCTGGTCCAGGATCGCCAGGGCTTCGCCCTTGCTCACGCCCGGTCGCGCCGCGAAGGTGATCGACACCGCATTGAGCTGCTGGAAGCGCTTGAGCGACTGCGGCTGGGTGCTTTCCTTCAGCGTGACCACGGTCGAGAGCGGGATCAGTTCGCCGCTGCGGGTGCGCGTGTAGTAGTTCTCCAGCGCGCTGGCGTTGAGCCGATCCTCGCGCTGCACCTGCGGGATCACGCGATAGGAGCGGTTCTGCATCGCGAAGCGGTTGGTATAGCCGCCGGAGAGCAGCGCCGCCATGTCGGCCGCGAGCGTGCGCATGTCGATGCCGAGCGACGCCGCCTTGTCGCGGTCGATGTCGACTTCGATCCGCGGCTTGTCGATCTTCAGGTCCTTGTCGAGGAAGATGAAGCGCTTGCTCGCATAGGCCCGCCCCAGGATCTCGTCGGCCAGCCCGGACAGCTGGCTCAACTCGCCGACGCCGCCGATGATGAATTCGCCGCCGCCGTCGCCGCCCGCGCTGGGCAGCGACGGCGGGACGAGCGCGAACACGTTCAGGCCTGTGACCTGGCTGATCTGCGGCTGCAGCGACTGTTCCAGCACCTGTTTGGTCGAACGCTCGCGTTCGCTCCACGGTTTGAGCACGAAACCGGCCATCGCCATCGGGCTGGCGCCGCCACCGCTGCCGCCGAAGCCGCCGTTGAACAGGAAGTAGCCGTCCACTTCCGGCACGGTCTTCGAGATTTTGGTGATTTCCTCGGTGTAACGCTCGACGTAATCCAGCGTGGAATACGGGTCGGCGCTGGCGATCGAGAAGATGAAGCCCTCGTCTTCCGTCGGTGCCGGTTCGGCGGGCGCGGTGGTGTAGAGGAAGATGCAGCTGACCAGCACGATCAGGCCGAACACCGCGATCACCGGCTTCGTGTCCAGCGCGCCGTGCAACCGTCGCTGGTAGCTGTAGCGCAGGGTCTCGAACTTCTCGTCCAGCCACAGTTCGAGTCTGCCCTTCGGGTGCTCCGGGTCGTGCGCCTTGAGGATCTTCGCGCTCATCATCGGCGACAGGGTCAGCGCGATCACGCCCGACAGCAGTACCGATCCGGCCAGGGTGAAGGCGAATTCGGTGAACAGCACGCCGGTGAGGCCGCCCTGGAAGCCGATCGGCAGGTAGACAGCGACCAGCGTGGTGGTCATCGCCACCACCGGCCACGCCAGTTCGCGCGCGCCGCGGATCGCCGCATCGTAGGGCGACATGCCTTCCTCGATATGGCGGTGGATGTTCTCCAGCACGATGATCGCGTCGTCGACCACGATGCCGATCGCCAGCACCATCGCCAGCAGGGTCAGCAGGTTGATGGTGAAGCCCATCAGCAGCATCAGGAACAGCGCGCCGACCAGCGACAACGGCACGGTCACTGCCGGGATCAGCACGCTGCGCAGCGAGCCCAGGAACAGGAAGATCACCACGATCACGATGATCACCGCTTCGATGATCGTGCTCACGACCTCGTCGATCGCTTCCTGGATCGACTCGGTGCTGTCGTAGGGGATCGTGCCCTTGATGCCCTGCGGCAACTGCGGAACGATCTCCGCCTCCCACACCTTGCGCACCTCGCGGATCACGTCGAGCGAGTTGGCATCGGGCGCGACGTACACGCCGACGAAGGTCGCCGCCTCGCCGTTCATGCGCACCGAGGTTCCGTACGATTCGGAACCGAGCACGACGTCGGCGACATCGCCCAGGCGCACGATCGCACCGTCCTGCTCGCGGATCACCAGCTTCCGGAATTCCTCGGGCGTGCGCAGATCGGTGCGCGCGGTCATGTCGACGGCGACCATCTGGCCCTTGGTCGAACCCACCGCGGACAGCACGTTGTTGGACTGCAATGCGTTGGACACGTCGCTGGCGGTGACCTGGAGCGCGGTCATGCGGTCCGGTTTCAGCCACACGCGCATCGCGAAGGTGCCGGCGCCCAGGATGTCCGCGCGCTGCACGCCCTGCACGGTGACCAGCTTCGGCTGGATCACGCGATTGAGGTAGTCGGTGATCTGGTTGTTGTCGAGCGTGTCGCTGGCGAAGGACAGATACATCGCCGCGATCTGCTGGCCCTGCTGCAGATCGATCACCGGATCTTCCGATTCCGGCGGCAGCTGGCCGCGCATCTTGTTGACCTTGGCGGCGATCTGGGTGAGCGCCTCGTTCGGGTCCTGGTCCA
>JAYRTK010000177.1:0-7182 GCA_041919595.1 Lysobacteraceae bacterium | reverse complement strand
TTCTTGTAGTGCTAGCGCAGGCCGCGCGCGGTCAGCACGGCGTTCATGCCTCACCTCCCTGGTGGCCGGCGGAGCGGCTGGCCGGACGGATCAGTTCTTCCATGCTCAGGCCCAGGCGCTGGATGCGCTCGAGCACCAGCGGCCATTCCTCGCGCAGGAACCGGTCGCGTTCGCTCGACAGCAGTTTCTTGGCGGCTTCTTCGGTGACGTACATGCCCAGTCCTCTGCGTTTCTCGACGAGTGCCTCGTCCGCCAGTTCCTGATAGGCGCGCGAGACGGTGATGGGGTTCAGTTGGTATTCGGCGGCCACCTGGCGCACCGAGGGAAGGGGATCGCCCGGCTTGAGCAGACCATCAAGCATCATGGCGATGACCCGGTCCTTCAGCTGGCGATAGATGGGAGCGCCGTCGCTCCACTGGATGGCGGTCATGGTCAGCTCCTGTTGCCGCTGCGCAGTCCCTGCGCGAAGGAGAAGAAGGGCAGCGCCATCGATTCCCGGACCCGGGAACGACGATGACTGCTGTAGGGCGTGGCCGGGCGCGGGGCGGATCGCGATTCGACCATCGGGGCGACGACCGGGCCATCGACGACGGCCAAACCGGAGGCCCCCGGAGCCGGGGACGGGGCGCTGGCGATCAGGCCGACCGTGAGCAGGCTCACGGCGATGGCGAGGGCGCGGAGCGTGTGGCGCAGCTTGCGGGGCATGGTCAACTCCTGTTCGCGTTGACTGGTGTTGTATGCAACTATAACACCGAAACACGCCTGGTCAAGTGCCCGGGAAACCATTTCGACCCAACTGAAGTCATACTCCGGGCCTCGACCCCTCCCGGAGCCCGCCCATGCCTCGTTTCCTGGCGAAAATCCTTGCAGCAGCAGGGCTTTGCGTCCTGTCCGCCTTCGTGATGGCGGGGGGCGCCGATCTGCTCGACCAGACCTACCGTCCGCTGGCCGGCAAGACGCCGGTCCACCTGGGCAAGACCTACCGCGGGCAGGTGCTGCTGGTGGTCAACACCGCCAGCAAATGCGGCTTCACCCCGCAGTTTGAGGCCCTCGAAGGCCTCCACGCCCGCTACAAACCCCGCGGTTTCGCGGTGCTGGGCTTCCCTTCCGGGGATTTCATGGGCCAGGAATACGCCGACGAAAAGAAGATCCAGGAGTTCTGCACCCTGACCTACGGCGTGAAATTCCCGATGTTCCAGAAGGTGCACGTGGTCGGCGACGAGGCCACGCCGTTCTATCGCGCGCTGGCCGCGGCCACCGGCGAAAGCCCGAAATGGAACTTCCACAAATATCTGATCGGCCGCGACGGCAAGGTCGTGGCCAGCTTCGGCAGCCGGACCAAACCGGACGCGCCCGAGGTGATCCGGGCGATCGAGGCAGCGCTGAAGGCGCCGGCGCCGGCCGCGACCGACAAACGCCGCTGATGCGCTCGTGGCGATTGCCCGTATCCGCGCGGGCCGCGACAATACCCGGTCGATGCCGCCCGGCCGGAGCCCGGAGCGCGCGGTGTCGGAACCGTTTCTTCCGGAGAGATCGATGAGTGTTCGTTTTCGCGGCCCGGCCGCCTGGATGGCGGCAGCGCTGCTGCTGATCGCGACCTGGGCGCAGGCGCAGGACAAGACCGCGCTGACCAGCGAGCGCGAGAAGGTGAGCTACATGGTCGGCGCCGATGTCGGCCGTTCGATCGCCGCGATCGGTCCGGATCTCGACATGGCCGCCTTCGAACGCGCGGTCCGCAACGCCTTCACGGGCGGCAAGCCGCTGCTGTCGGACGAAGAATCGCGCACCGTCGGCACCGCGCTGATGCAGCGCATCGCCGAACGCAGCGGTCGCCCGGTGCCGGGCCTGCCGCCGGGCACGCGTCCGCCTGCGGTGGCGAAGGACAAGGTCGGTTACATGGTCGGCACCGATGTCGGCCGCTCGCTGGCGCCGATCCAGGACGAACTCGACATGCCGGTGTTCCTGCAGGCGGTGCGCACGATGATGTCGTCGGCCAAGCCGCTGCTCACCGACGCCGAGATGGACAGGATCCGCGAGGACTTTTCCAAGCGGATGGATGCGCGCGAAAAGGCGCGTGCCGCCGACGAGGGACGTCGCAACGCCGAGGCCGGCGCGGCCCTGCTGGCGAAGAACAGGACCGAGAAGGGCGTGATCACCACCGCCTCGGGTCTGCAGTATCTCGTGCTGCGGCAGGGCAATGGCCCGCGGCCGCGGCCCGGCGATCGTGTCCGCGTGAATTACCAGGGCACGCTGATCGACGGCAAGGTGTTCGACAGTTCCTACGAGCGCGGGCAGCCCGCCGAATTCGCGCTCAACCAGGTCATCGCCGGCTGGACCGAAGGTCTGGCGCTGATGCCGGTGGGCGCGAAGTACCGCCTCTGGATTCCCGCCTCGATCGCCTATGGCGAACGCGGCAGCCCGCCGAACATCGGCCCCAACGCCACCCTGATCTTCGACGTCGAACTGCTCGGGATTCCCTGAGCGCGTTCGCGCCATCGCGGCGCGCGCCGGCATCGAGTCCCCCCGAATCCAAGGAGCTGCACCGCATGAGAGTCCCGCGCCAACCGTTCGCCCTCGCCGTGGCCGCATGCGCGCTCGCGTTCGCCGCACAGGCCGCCGCCCAGAACGCCGGAGGCGATGCGCTGACGACGGAAAAGGAACGCATCGGTTATACGATCGGTCTCGACATCGGCAAGTCGCTCAAGACGATCCGCAACGAGATCGACGCGGCGGCGATGAAGCGCGCGATCGACGATGTGTTCGCCGGTCGTCCGCAACTGCTCGACGACCAGCAGGCCGCGGTCGTCATGGAGGCCTTCGCGGTGCGGATGAAGCAGCAGACCGAGGCCAGTCAGGCGGAGGCCCTGCAGCGCAACATCGCCGCGGGCACCGCCTTCCTGGCCGAGAACGGCAGGAAGGCCGGCGTGAAGACGACCGCTTCCGGCCTGCAGTATCAGGTGTTGACCGAGGCCAAGGGCGCTCGACCGACCGCCGAGAGCATGGTGCGCGTCCACTACGAAGGCAAACTGCTCGACGGCACCGTGTTCGACAGCTCGCTGGCCCGCAACGAGCCGGCGGAGTTCCCGTTGAACGGCGTGATTCCCGGCTGGACCGAGGCGCTGCAGCTGATGGCCGTCGGCAGCAAGTATCGGCTGTGGATCCCGGCCGCGCTCGCTTACGGCGACCAGGGCACGCCCGGCGGCCCGATCCCGCCCGGCAGCACGCTCGTGTTCGAGGTCGAACTGCTCGACGTGCGCTGACGCCCCCGAAAATCCCCCCTCGTTTTCCTTCCATTCGCACACCATCGCATCGCCGCCGCGCTGCGCACCACCCAGGAGCCCTGTTGATGAAACTCTCGCGTAATCTGACCCTCGCCGTCGCCGCCGCTTCGTGCGCGCTCGCGCTGGCCGCCTGCAAGCCCATCGACAAGGATGCGGCCGGCAAGGCCGATGCCGCGGCCGACGCCAAGGCCGGCGATGCCGACAAGGGCGAAGGCGCCGTGAAGATCGCCGGTCTGCCCACCGAGAAGCAGCAGGTCAGCTACATGATCGGCATGGACATCGGCAAGTCGCTGAAGCCGATGAAGGACGACATCGACATGGCCACCCTGCAGCGCGCGGTCAACGACGTGTTCGCCGACAAGAAGCCGCTGCTCAACGACGAGCAGGCGATGCAGGTGATGCAGGCCTTCGCGGCCAAGATGCAGGCCAAGCAGCAGCAGGAAATGGAGAAGAAGCAGGCCGAAATGGCCGAGCAGGGCAAGAAGAATCTCGAGGCCGGCAAGACCTTCCTCGCCGCGAACGGCAAGAAGCCGGGCGTGGTCACCACCGCGTCGGGCCTGCAGTACCAGATCGTGACCGAAGGCAAGGGTCCGAAGCCGAAGGCCGATGACTCGGTCAAGGTGCACTACACCGGCACCCTGCTGGACGGCACCAAGTTCGACAGCTCGCACGATCGCAACGAGCCGGCGCAGTTCGTGCTGAACTCGGTGGTGCCGGGCTGGACCGAGGCGCTGCAGCTGATGCCGGTGGGCAGCAAGTACAAGCTCTGGATTCCGGCCAATCTCGGCTACGGCGAGCAGGGCACGCCGGGCGGCCCGATCCCGCCGAACGCCACCCTGGTGTTCGATGTCGAGCTGATCGAGATCGCCAAGCCGTAATCGTCCAGCGATCTTCGTCGGGCCGTCATCGCGCCGCCGGCGCGGAATCGGCCCGCAATCGCAACGAAACCGGAGCGCCGCCCGCCGCGGCGGCGCTCTCCGACCGCGAGCGATCGCGGCGGAAACAGGCGGCGAACAGCAACAACGGAGCAAGCCCCGCATGCGCGTCACCATCTTCGGCACCGGCTACGTCGGCCTCGTGACCGGAACCTGCCTGGCCGAAGTCGGCCATCACGTGGTCTGCGTCGACATCGACACGGCCAAGATCGAGGGGCTGCGCAACGGCGTGCTGCCGATCTACGAGCCCGGGCTCGAACCGATGGTGAAGGCGAATCACGCCGAAGGTCGGTTGGAATTCACCACCGACGCCGCGGCCGGGATCACGCATGGCGACGTGATCTTCATCGCCGTCGGCACGCCGCCGGACGAGGACGGCAGCGCGGATCTCCAGTACGTGCTGGCGGTGGCGAAGACCATCGGCACGCATCTGCAGCGCCCCGCGGTGGTGGTCGACAAATCGACGGTGCCGGTCGGGACCGCGGACAAGGTCCGCGCGACGATCGCCGCGGCGCTGGCCGCGCGCGGTGCCGAAATCGCCTACGACGTGGTGTCCAATCCCGAATTCCTGAAGGAAGGCGCCGCGGTCGAGGACTGCATGCGTCCGGACCGCATCGTGATCGGCGCCGACAGCCCGGTCGCGGTCGAGAAACTCAAGAAACTCTACGCGCCGTTCAACCGCAACCACGAGCGCATCGTGGTGATGGACGTGCGTTCGGCCGAGCTGACCAAGTACGCCGCCAACGCGATGCTGGCGACCAAGATCAGTTTCATGAACGAGATCGCGAACATCGCCGAACGCGTTGGCGCGGACATCGAGATGGTGCGTCAGGGCATCGGTTCCGATCCGCGCATCGGTTGGCATTTCATCTATCCCGGCGCCGGGTACGGCGGTTCCTGCTTCCCCAAGGACGTGCAGGCGCTGGCGCGGACCGCGCAGCAGGTCGGTTATCGCGCTGAATTGCTGGATTCGGTGGAGGCGGTGAACCATCGCCAGAAGAAGCATCTGTTCGAGCTGATCGAGCGCCACTACGGCAGCGTGGCCGCGGTGCGCGGCAAGACCTTCGCGGTGTGGGGGCTGGCGTTCAAGCCGAACACCGACGACATGCGCGAAGCCTCCAGCCGCACGCTGCTGCAACTGTTGTGGGACGCGGGTGCGACCGTGCGCGCGTTCGATCCCGAAGCCGCGCACGAAGCGCGACGGATCTTCGGCGAGCGTGCGGATCTGACGCTCTGCGAACACGCGCAGGACGCCCTGCAGGGCGCCGACGCGCTGATCGTGGTGACGGAATGGAAACAGTTCCGCAGCCCCGATTTCGCGAAGCTCAGGGTGGCGCTGAAGGATGCGGCGGTGTTCGACGGTCGCAATCTTTACGACCCCGTCGAGATCGAAGCCGCGGGGCTGGCCTACTACGGCATCGGGCGCGGGCGCTCGATCCGATCGGCCTGAACGATGTCCGCGGATGATCGAAGCGCGCTGGAGGCGCGCGTGGTCGAGCTGGAAACCCGGCTCGCCTTCCAGGAACACGCCCTGTCCGAGTTGAACGACGCGCTGGCCGAGCTGCGCGTCGAGGCCGCGCGCAGCGCCGATCTGCTGCGCCGCGTGCTCGAAGAACTCAAACTCCATCGCGGCGATCTGATGGCCGATCCGGCCGCCGAGCCGCCCCCGCCGCACTACTGAGCCCGCTGCCATGAGTGATTCCCTTCGCGACCAGTTGCTCGGTCTCGGCTTCAAACCGGCGCCCAAGCCCGAACGCACCGAAAAGCCGGCGAAATCCCGCCACGAGGGCGCGCGCCCGCATTCAGGCGGACCGAAGCCCGGCAGTTCCGGGCCCGGCAACGCCAGGCCCGGTGGCCACCATAAGCCGGGGCCGGGCGGCAAACCCGGCGCGCGCCCGCATCCGCGCAAGCCCGACGCGCAGCCGTCGCGCAGACCGCGGACGCAGGAAGAGATCGATCTGGCCAAGGCCTACGCGATCCGTGCCCAGCGCGAGAAGGAAGAGCGGATCGAGGCCGAGCGACTGAAGCAGGAAGAGGCGCGCAAACGCCGCGAGGCCAAGGCGCAGCTCGCGGAACGGATCAAGGACAAGGGCCTGAACGACCCCAACGCCGAGATCGCCCGTCACTTCAATTACGGCAACAAGATCAAGCGCATCTACGTCAACGAGGCGCAGCTCAAGCAGCTCAACGCCGGCGAGCTGGGTGTGGTCCAGCTCGACGGTCGTTATCTGCTGGTGACCGCGGAAGTGCTGGCCGAAGCCGAAGCGATTTTCGCCCCGGCGGTCGCGCTGAGGGTCGATCCGAACGCGACCGCGGAAGAGGATCCGTACGCGGATCCCCAATATCAGGTCCCGGACGATCTGGTGTGGTGACGTCGATGCTTCGTGGCTGCGCTTTTTCGTTTTTCGGGTAAGGCCTGGAATCTTTTTTTCGCGCTGCTGCGCGAGTGATCGTCTTTGCGCCAAAGAAAGCAATCCGCGCTCCGGCGCGGACAAGGTTCCGGGTGTGACGCGCGGCTCTGGATGAGCCGGCATCGAAAGCGTCGCAACGCCTCGGATGGCGGGAATCAGGACGATCCGGAAAACAACTCGTCCACCGGCGTCGCCAGCAGGGCTTCGGCGCTGTGCGCGAAGGTGCGCAGGCTGGAGATGCCCAAGTCGCGGACCAGCCGGTGCGCGGTGTGCGGCAGCGGCGAGTCGGCGATGTCGTGCGGCGCGAGGTTCTTGCCGCCGACGCCCGGCAGCAGGTCGACGCCGGCCGCGGCGTAGCAGTGCTGGACCATCGCCGAGCAGTACAGCGCGCCTTCCTTCGCCAGCAGATTGCCGCGTTTGCGCAGGCGGCTGCTGTACATCGCCAGCATGGTGCCGACCAGTTCGCTCAGCGAATAGCAGGTGAGGCCGGACAGCAGGTCCAGACCGGCGGTGAGCACCTGCCGGGTCTGCGTTTCGTCCAGACCGAAATCCAGA
>JAYRTK010000176.1:0-7203 GCA_041919595.1 Lysobacteraceae bacterium | reverse complement strand
GATGATGGATCCGCAGCAGCGGATCTTCCTCGAAACCGTGTGGAAGGCGGTCGAGGACGCCGGACAGAAGGTGTCCGATCTGTCCGGCACCCGCACCGGCGTGTTCGTCGGCGTGGCGACCAACGACTACATCGACGTGATGAGCGGGCACGACATCCCGCTCGACGGCTATTCCGCGTCCGGCAACTCGCATTCGGTGCTGGCCAACCGCATTTCGTTCCTGCTCAATCTGCGCGGCCCCAGCGCGCCGATCGACACCGCCTGCTCCAGCTCGCTGGTGGCGCTGCATCGTGCGGTGGAATCGCTGCACACCGAGAGCTGCGACATGGCGATCGTCGGCGGCGTGCACGTGATGCTCAGCCCGGCCGCGTACATCTCGTTCAGCATGGCCGGCATGCTCAGTCCGGACGGTCGCTGCAAGACTTTCGACAAGCGCGCCAACGGCTACGTCCGCGGCGAGGGCTCGGGCGCGGTCTTCCTCAAGCATCTGTCCGCGGCCGAGGCCGACGGCAACCACATCTACGCGGTGATCAAGGCCACCGCCGAGAACCACGGCGGCAAGGTCACCACCCTGACCGCGCCGAATTCGGCGGCGCAGGCCGAACTGCTGGTCGAGGCCTACGACAAGGCCGGGGTCGATCCGGCCACGGTCGGTTACATCGAATGCCACGGCACCGGCACCAGTCTCGGCGATCCGATCGAGATCCAGGCGCTGACCAAGGCGTTCGCCGAACTCTACAAGAAACGCGGCAAGCCCGCGCCGCAGACGCCGCATTGCGGCCTGAGTTCGGTCAAGACCAACATCGGCCACCTCGAGACCGCGGCCGGCATCGCCGGTCTGCTCAAGGTGCTGCTGTCGATCAAGCACCGGCACATCCCGGCGAATCTGCATTTCGAGGAAGTCAATCCGTACATCAACCTCAAGGGCACGCCGTTCTTCATCGCCGACCGGCTGACGCCGTGGGCGGCCACGACCGCCGATGACGGTCGCGCGCTGCCGCGCATCGCCGGCGTGAGTTCGTTCGGCTTCGGCGGCGCCAACGCGCATATCGTGCTCGAGGAGTATCTCGCGCCGGCCCGCGCGCCGGCGACGGCCACGTCCGATCCGCAGCTCATCGTGCTGTCGGCGAAGAACGACGAGCGCCTGCGCGACTACGCGCGCCGGATGCGTGCGTATCTGCAGACCCACGATGCGCCGCTGGTCGATTTCGCCCGCACCCTGCAGATCGGTCGCGACGAAATGGCCGAGCGTCTGGCGCTGGTGGTCTCGAACACCGATGAACTGGTCGCGAAATTCGGCACCTTCGCCGAGACCGGCCTCGCGCCGGCCGGCGGTTTCCTGGGCAATGTCCGCAGCGAGGAATCGAAGGCGCGTCTGATCGACGAGGCCGCTCTGCGCGCGCTGCACGAGCGTCGCGATCTCCCCGCACTGGCCGAACAGTGGGCATCCGGCGCGCGGATCGACTGGCGCGCGCTGTACGACGGCGCGACTCCGCGCCGGCTGTCGCTGCCGACCTACCCCTTCGCCCGCGATCGCTACTGGATGCCGATCGGCGAAGGCCAGGGCGGCGGCAAGCGGCGGGACGGCAAGGACGCGGCACGTGCCATCGTCGCGACCGAAGTCCTGCATCCACTGGTGCAGCGCAACGTCTCGACCCTGGAAGCGCAGGCGTTCGCGACCGCGTTCACCGGCGACGAGTTCTATTTCGAGGATCATCAGGTCCGCACCCGCGGCGGAGCGCAGAAGATCCTGCCCGGCGTGGCCTACATCGAAATGGCGCGGATGGCCGGCGAACTGTCGGCGAACGCGAAGGTCCGGGTCGTGCGCAATCTGACCTGGGAACGCCCGGTGGTCATCGGCGACGGCGACAACGCGGTCGAGATCGTGCTCGCGCCGGTCAAGAAAGAAGTGAAATTCACCGTGCGCTCGGCCGGTGCCGAGCCGCGCGTCACCCATTGCAGCGGCCGGCTGGCCTACGCCGCCGAGAGCAGGGTGCCGGAGCGTCTGGACATCGCCGCGATCCGCGAGCGTTGCCGCGAGCAGGTGGTGTCGGGCGAAGAGCTGTACGCGTTCCTCGACGAGGCCGGACTGCAGCTCGGGCCGAGCTTCCGGATCGTGCAGTCGATCCATGCCACCGCTGCGGAGTCGCTGTCGGTGCTGCGTCTGCCGGAGCATCTCCGCGACGGCGCCGACGCCTTCTGCCTGCATCCGGCGCTGATGGACGGCTCGCTGCACACCGCGATCGGGTTGATGAAGCAGAACGGGATGGAGATCCCGATGAGCGTGCCGTACACGGTCGGCGAAGTGCGGATCCTGCATCCGCTCGACGATCTGCACTACGGCTACGCCACCTGGGCGGTGGAGAATCCGAAGGCGCATCGCGGCGCGCTGAAGGTCGATTTCCATCTGCTCGACCGCAACGGTCGCGTGCTGGTGCGGATGAAGGATTTCGTGTCGATGCCGTATCAGGCGGCCGCCGAACGCGCGGCGACGTCGGTCATGGCGAAGCCCGCCGCCACGGCCGGCGAGACGATCGCCCCGGGCCTGCAGACGCTGGTCCCGGTGTGGAATCCGCTGCGCGTCGACGCGTCATCGTCCGCAGCGCAGGCGGTGCCGACGCTGCTCGGCGGCGACGATGCGCAGCTCGCATGGCTGCGCGCCGATCATCCGCAGGCGCAGCGTCTGCCGCTTCCCGCCGATGCCGCCATCGATGTCGACGCCATCGGCGCGTCGCTCGCCGCCACCACGGTGGAGCATCTGGTCTGGATCGCCCCCGATGTGGCCGTGTCCGCCGATACCGTCGACGACGCGGAGGCGTTCGACCCCGCCGCGCTCGTCGCTGCGCAGACGGCGGGCACGATCGCGCTCTATCGCTCGGTCAAGGCGCTGCTGCAGGCCGGTTACGCGAACCGCAGGCTGCAATGGACGCTGATCGTCTCGCGCACCCAGCAGGTGACCGCGCGCGACCGCGTGCATCCCGCGCACGCCGGCGTGATCGGGCTGGTCGGCAGTCTGGCGAAGGAATATCCGCAGTGGGATCTGCGCCTGCTGGATGTCGATGCGCTGGCATCGGTGTCCGCGCGCGAGTGTTTCGGCGTGCCCGCCGACAAGCAGGGCGATCCGCTGGCCCGTCGCGGCGGCGAATGGTTCCGGCAGACGTTGGCGTTGGCCGGCGACCTGCCCGCGGCCGCACCGGCCTGCCGCGATGAAGGCGTGTATGTGGTGATCGGCGGCGCCGGTGGCGTCGGCGAGGTGTGGAGCCGCGAGATGATCGTCCGCCATCGCGCGAACATCGTCTGGATCGGCCGCCGCGAACGCGATGCCGCGATCGACGCGAAGATCGACGCGCTGGCGCAGCTCGGCCCCGCGCCGATGTACCTGTCCGCGGATGCCACCGACCCCGAGGCGCTGGCCGCGGCCGCACGCACCGTGCTCGAAACCTTCCCGGCGATCCACGGCGTCGTGCATTCGGCGATCGTGCTGCAGGACCAGAGCCTGGCCCGGATGGACGAGGCCACGTTCCGCGCCAGTCTCGCGGCGAAGGTCGATGTCTGCGCGGCGATGGGCCGTGCGTTCGGCGCGCTGCCCCTGGATTTCATGCTGTTCTTCTCGTCGGTGGTGTCGTTCGTGAAGTCGGCCGGCCAGGCCAATTACGCTGCCGGCTGCACGTTCAAGGACAGCTTCGCGCTGCATCTGGACCAGACCCGCGACTACGCGGCCAAGACCATCAACTGGGGCTACTGGGGCAGCGTCGGCATCGTCGCCGACGAGTCCTACAACCGGATGATGGAGATGATGGGCATCGGCTCGATCGAGCCGGAAGAGGGCATGGCCTGCCTGCGCGGGCTGCTGGATTCGGACACGCAGCAACTGGTGCTGATCAAGACCAGGACCGCGGAAGCGACCGCCGGTCTCGGCCTGGCCGAGACCGTGCGCGCGTTGCCGGCGACCCTGCCCGCGATCCTGCCGCAGATCGAAGGCCCGCTGCTCGAGGCCATCGCCGCCGAATCGATCGCCGATCTCGAAGCGCAGTTGCCCACCGACGAGATGAACGATCTGGTGACCGAACTGCTGGCGTCGGGCCTGATCGCGGCCGGTGTCTTCGCGGACGGTCTGCATCGCGTGTCGGAACTGGCGCACGCCGGCAAGGCGCCGGCCGCGTACTACGAACGCTGGCTCGACAGCAGCCTTGATCAGCTCCGTCGTCAGGGCTTCCTCGACGACGGTCTGTCGCTCGTGCGCGAGGTCCGCGCCCCGGACGCGCTGTGGTCGCTGTGGACGGAAAAGCGCGCGGTCTGGGGCGGCAATCCCAACCTCAACGCGCAGTTGACCCTGATGGAAGTCTGCCTGCGCGCGTTGCCGGACATCCTCACCGGCCGCCGGCCCGCGACCGACGTCATGTTCCCGAATTCGTCGATGGAACTGGTCGAGGGCATCTATCGCGGCAACGCGATGGCGGATTACTTCAACGAGGTGCTCGGTCGCACCCTGGTCGCCGCCATCGAATGCCTGTTGCGCAGCGATCCCGCGGCCCGCATCCGCATTCTCGAGATCGGCGCCGGTACCGGCGGCACCACCGCACGGCTGCTGCCGATGCTCGAAGGTCTGCCGATCGAGGAGTACTGCTACACCGACGTGTCTCGCGCGTTCCTGATGTACGCGGAGAAGCAGTACAAGCCGAAGCTGCCGGCGCTGACCACGGCGCTGTTTGATGTCACCCGGCCGCTGGCCGGACAGCCGATCGAACCCGGCCGCTACGATTTCGCGATCGCCACCAACGTGCTGCACGCCACGCCGAACATCCGCGAGACCCTGCGCAACGGCAAGGCCGCGCTGAAACGCGAAGGCGTGTTGCTGATGAACGAGATCAGCGAGTGGGCGCTGTTCAGTCATCTCACCTTCGGGCTGCTCGAAGGCTGGTGGCTGCACGAGGACACCGGTGTGCGCATTCCGGGCAGCCCGGGTTTGTCGCAGGCGGGCTGGTCCGCGGTGCTGGCCGACGAGGGCTACGCCCGCAGTCTGTTCCCGACCGCTCACGCCAGACGCCTGGGGCAGCAGGTGATCGCCGCCGCCAGCGATGGCCGGGTGCGTCAGCGCATCGTCCGTGCCGTTGCGCCGGCGCCGGGACTGCCGCCGCCGTCGCCGCCAGCGAACCCCCAGACACAGCAGCACAAGCAGACACAGGCGCGCCCGGCGGCCGCATCCGCCCCGGTGGCGGCCCATGCCGTCGAAGCCACGAACGCCGTCGCAGCCAGGAGCAAACGGACGATGAAAGGATCATCGCGTTCCGCGATCGTCACCGAACAGATGCAGAGCGACTTCGTCCAGAAGATCGTGGTCGAGACCCTGTCGCAATCGCTGCAGATGGATGCCGGCATGATCCGCGGCGATTATCCGTTCGCGGATTACGGCGTCGATTCGATCGTCGGCGTCAATCTGGTGCGCACGATCAGCGAGACCCTGCAGATCGAGCTGGAGACCACCAGCCTGTTCGAGTACAGCACCGTTCACCAGTTGGCGAAGTACATCCTGTCCCGCTGGTCGAACGAAGTCCGGGTCGCGATGGGACATGGCGGCGCGGCCGCCGCCGAATCCGACGATGCGACGGACGTGGGCATGGATGCGGATGCGGACGACGACGTGGCCGCCATGCCGACCGTCGCGATCGCGTCCGGGCGCTTCGCCACCGACGGCATCGTGGCGGATGCGGATGAGGATGCCGACGACGCGGACTTCCTTGCGGCCGGCCGCATCGAACCGATCGCCATCATCGGCATGAGCGGACGCTTCGCCGAATCGGAGACGCTGGAGGCGTTCTGGGAGAACCTCCGCGACGGCCGTCATCTGGTCAAGCCGGTGACGCGCTGGGCCGCCGCCGACTGCATCTTCTCCGACACCGGCCAGGACTACTGCAGCGCCGGCAGCTTCATCGACGCGATCGACCGCTTCGACCCGGAGTTCTTCGGCATTTCCGCGGTCGAGGCCGCGTACATGGATCCGCAGCATCGGCTGTTCCTGGAGGAATCCTGGAAGGCGCTGGAAGACGCCGGTTACGGTGGCAGCGGCGTGCACGAGAAGCAGTGCGGCGTGTACGTGGGCTGCGGCAGTTCCAACTACGAATCGCTGTTCGCGGGCAACCCGCCGCCGCAGGCCTTCTGGGGCAATTCCGAAGCGGTGATCCCGGCGCGCATCGCCTATCACCTGAATCTGCAGGGGCCGGCGATCGCCATCGACACCGCCTGTTCCAGCTCGCTGGTCGCGATCCATCTCGCCTGCCAGGGCCTGTGGTCGCGCGAGACCGAGATGGCGCTGGCCGGCGGCGTGTTCCTGCAGGCGACGCCGGGCTTCTACCACGTCGCCAACCGCGCCGGCATGCTTTCGCCGGACGGCGTCTGCCGCAGCTTCGATGCCGACGCCAACGGCTTCGTGCCCGGTGAAGGCGTCGGCGCGGTGGTGCTCAAGCGCCTGCGCGACGCGGTCCGCGACGGCGACCACGTGCATGGCGTGGTGATCGGCACCGGCATCAACCAGGACGGCAGTTCCAACGGCCTGATCGCACCGAACGCGCGCGCGCAGGAACGGCTGGAGCGTTCGATCTACGATCGCTTCGGAATCGATCCGTCGACCCTGCAGGTGCTCGAAGCGCATGGCACCGGCACGCTGCTCGGCGATTCGATCGAGTACGCCGCGATCAACCGCGCGTTCCGCGAGTACACCGATCGCAAGCAGTTCTGCGCGATCGGCACGGTCAAGACCAACATCGGCCATGCCGCGACCGCCGCCGGCATCGCCGGCGTGATCAAGCTGCTGCTGGCCATGCGTCATCGCCAGATTCCGCCGAGCCTGCATTACCGGCACGGCAATCCGGCGGTCGATTTCGAGTCCGGGCCCTTCTACGTCAACACGGCGCTGAAGGACTGGTCGGTCGAGCCGGGTCTCGCGCGCCGCGCCGCGATCAGCGGATTCGGTTTCAGCGGCACCAACGCCCACCTGATCCTGGAGGAAGCGCCCGTGCTCCCGCGCGTCGCCGACGACGCCCAGGGCCATCTGTTCGCGCTGTCGGCACGCACCGCCGACCAGTTGCGGGCGCAGGTGCGCAATCTGCTCGATCACGCGGAACGGACGCCGGCGCTGCCGATCAACGACCTGTGCTTCAGCCTGCTGGTCGGACGCACGACCTTCGCCCACCGTCTGGCCTGTAC
>JAYRTK010000175.1:0-7217 GCA_041919595.1 Lysobacteraceae bacterium | reverse complement strand
CGGCGTCGTTTCGATGGCCGGATGCCGCTGGCCGCGATGGCCCGCCTCCGCGATCTGCTGGCCGATACCGAGGGTGAAGTGCGCTTCGCCCTGGAGTTCGGTCACGACACGTTGCAGGTGCCGTTCGTGGAACTGCGGGTCGATGCCGATCTGCCGCTGGTCTGCCAGCGCAGTCTGCAACGGTTCCTGCAGAACGTATCGCTCCACCAGCGTCTCGCCCTCGTGCGCGATGCCGGTGACAGCGACGAGGACATCGAAGCCGCGCTGCCGCCGGGATACGAGGCGCTGCAGGTCGGCGACGACGGGATGCTGCGCCCCGCGGAGCTGGTGGAGGACGAACTGATCCTCGCCGTGCCGCTGGTCCCGGCGATGCCGGGGAGCGAGTCGGTCGAACGCGACTGGCCCGTGCCCGAGGACGAAGAGGTCCGTGCCAGTCCGTTCGCGGCCCTGGCGGCGCTGAAGAAGACCTGAGCGCCGGTGCGGGACTCCTTCGGAGTCCGCATTCGGCCCCGGGACCGGAATACAACGCGGTCCGGAACATCGGTTCCGGACGCGGAAAGCAATCGGATCCACGCGTCAATCCACAAGTCAATTCACACGTTTCGAGCTGGAGCAATCCCATGGCTGTGCAGAAATCCCGAGTCACTCCGTCCCGCCGCGGTCAGCGTCGTTCGCACGACGCCCTCACCGCGAAGCAGCTGGCCACCGACCCCACCTCGGGCGAAGTCCATCTGCGCCATCACATCACCAAGGACGGCTACTATCGCGGCCGTCAGGTGATCGCGCCGAAGACCAAGATCGCCGACGAAGAGTGATGCGTCCGGCGCCCATCGGCGCCCAGGGACATCCGTCGCCGGCCATGCCGGCACGCCACAGGGATGCGGCCGAAAGGCCGCGTCCTCATTTGTGGTCCGAAACCGGCGATGCCGGCGGCGGGCCGCGCCACGATCCGGCCGATCGCGACACGCACCACGTCCGCGCATTCCCGGCCGCATCGCCAACAGGGGGTCACCGGCGGGCATGACCAAGCAAGTTTTCGCACGCATCGCGGGCACCGGCAGCTACCTGCCGGAGAAAGTCCTCACCAACGACGATCTCGCCAGGTTCGTCGACACCAGCGACGAATGGATTTCCTCCCGCACCGGCATCCGGCAGCGCCACGTCGCCGCCGAGGGCGAGACCACCTGCGATCTGGCCTACAACGCCTCGATCCGTGCGCTCGAAGCCGCCGGTGTCGATGCCTCCGAGATCGATCTGATCGTCGTCGGCACGACCACGCCCGACCTGATCTTCCCCTCGACCGCCTGTCTTCTGCAGCATCGTCTCGGCGCCAACGGTTGTCCGGCGTTCGACGTCAACGCCGCCTGCTCCGGCTTCGTCTATGCGCTCACCGTCGCCGACAAGTTCGTGCGTTGCGGGGCCGCGAAGACCGTGCTGGTGGTCGGTGCGGAAACGCTCACCCGCATGCTCGACTGGAACGATCGCACCACCTGCGTCCTGTTCGGCGACGGCGCCGGCGCCGTGGTGCTCCGGCCGGACGAAGAGACCGGCATCCTCAGCACCCATCTGCATGCCGACGGCGGCAAGAAGGAACTGCTGTGGAACCCGGTCGGCGTCTCCACCGGTTTCAGGACCGACGAGCACAATGCCGGCGTGCGCGTGCTGATGGCCGGCAGCGAAGTGTTCAAGCATGCGGTGAAGGCGCTGGATTCGCTGGTCGACGAGACCCTCGATGCGAACGGCCTCGACCGCCACGACATCGACTGGCTGATCCCGCACCAGGCGAATCTGCGCATCATCGACGCCACCGCCAAGCGTCTGGACATGCCGATGGAGCGCGTGATCGTCACCGTCGATCGCCACGGCAACACCTCCGCGGGTTCGGTGCCGCTGGCGCTGGACGAAGCGGTCCGTTCCGGCCGCATCCAGCGCGGTCAACTGCTGTTGCTGGAGGCCTTCGGCGGCGGGTTCACGTGGGGCTCGGCGCTGCTGCGTTACTGAGCCGCCACGCCGTACCTCCGGAAGCCGTCGCGGTCGGGGATCGCGGCGGCTTTTTTCGCGTTCGCGACCCGCATGTCGCCGCGGCCCGACATACGCCCTCGTACAGACAGACCGCGGCTTTCGCACGTATCATCGCCGCCTGCATTCAGGCCGAGCCTCGCCGCCGTACCGGCGATGCCCGGCGCAACCCCCCACGACGATCGCCATGACCACCGATTCCAGTTCCCATCGTCCGTTGCTGGGCGAGATCGCCCTCGTCACCGGCGCCAGCCGCGGCATCGGCGCCGCCATCGCCGATACGCTCGCCGCCCAGGGCGCGACCGTGATCGGCACCGCCACTTCCGATGCCGGCGCCCAGGCCATCGGCGAGCGCCTGGCCCCCTTCGGCGGCCACGGTCGCACGCTCGACGTGGTCGACACCGCTGCCGTCCAGGCGCTCGTCGACGGCATCGCCCAGGAATTCGGCGCCATCTCCATTCTCGTCAACAACGCCGGCATCACCCGCGACAATCTGCTGATGCGGATGAAGGACGAGGAATGGCAGTCGATCCTCGACACCAACCTCAGCAGCGTCTACCGCACCAGCAAGGCGGTGATGCGCGGCATGATGAAGGCGCGCAAGGGTCGCATCATCAACATCGCGTCGGTCATCGGCGTCACCGGCAACGCCGGTCAGACCAACTACGCCGCGGCCAAGGCCGGCATCATCGCCTTCAGCAAGTCGCTGGCGAAGGAGATCGGTTCGCGCGGCATCACGGTCAACGTCGTCGCGCCCGGTTTCATCGATACCGACATGACCCGCGCGCTGCCGGATTCCGCAAAGGAAGGCCTGATCGGCCAGATCGCGCTGGGACGCCTCGGCGAGGCGCAGAACATCGCCGATGCGGTGGTGTTCCTGGCCGGTCCCGGCGCCGCCTACATCACCGGCGAAACGCTGCACGTCAACGGCGGCATGTACATGCCCTGAGGCCGTCCGTCGGGCGCCGATGCGGCGCCAAGAGAACGATTTCATCGTAACTCATTGAATCGAAAAGCCCCTCCCGGGGCCACTCCGGCGCCGGGATTCCCTTACACTATCCACCGCACCATTTCCTTCCGGAGCACAACACTCATGAGCAGCATCGAAGACCGCGTCAAGAAGATCGTGATCGAACAACTTGGCGTCAAGGAAGAGGAAGTCACCAACAGCGCATCGTTCGTCGACGACCTCGGCGCCGATTCGCTCGACACCGTGGAACTGGTGATGGCCCTCGAAGAAGAATTCGAGTGCGAGATTCCGGACGAGGAAGCCGAGAAGATCACTTCGGTGCAGCAGGCCATCGATTACATCAAGTCGCACGTCAAGCCGTAATCGCGACGGAATCCCTGGCAGAGTGTCGGGAGGCGGTCCCCGCGATCGTTTTCCGGTTCGCCGGACCGGCACCTGTCCGGATCGGCACGCGATGAATCGAACGTCCACGCGCTCGGTTCGTCGTCGCAGCCCGCGTCGGCTGCGCCCGCAGGCTGTTTTCCAAGCGTCTGCCAGACCGGGTGCTCCGCGCCCGGATCAACGCCGGGGCCGCCTCGCGGCCCACTGCGGTTTGGATTTCGTGAGTCCATTCCGCGCGGCGCATCCACCGCCGCGGCGGATCAGCGTCGGGAGTTGAGCAATGTCGAAGCGTCGTGTCGTCGTCACCGGTCTGGGAACCGTGTCTCCCCTGGGCAACGATCTCGCCAGCACCTGGGACGGTATCGTCAACGGCCGCAGCGGTATCGGCCCGATCACGCATTTCGATACCACCGGTTACTCCACCCGTATCGGCGGGATGGTGAAGGATTTCGACCCGCTGCAATGGATCACGCCGAAAGACGCCAAGAAGATGGATCCCTTCATCCATTACGGCGTGGCTGCCACCCTGATGGCGATGCGCGATGCCGGTCTGGAAGTGACCGAATCCAACGCCGAGCGCATCGGCGCGATCATCGGTTCGGGCATCGGCGGACTGCTCGGGATCGAAGAGCAGACCATCCGGTTCCATGAAGGCGGTCCGCGCAAGATCTCGCCGTTCTACGTGCCCAGCACCATCATCAACATGCTGCCGGGCCAGATCACCATCATGACCGGGATCAAGGGGCCGAGCTTTTCCGCGGTCTCCGCCTGCGCCAGTTCCAATCATTCGATCGGCACGGCGATGCGCCTGATCCAGCACGGCGATGTCGACGTGATGATCGCCGGCGGCGCCGAGCGCGGTTCCACGCCGACCGCGGTCGGCGGTTTCTGCGCGATGAAGGCGATGAGCACGCGCAACGACGATCCCGCCCGCGCTTCGCGTCCGTGGGACAAGGATCGCGACGGTTTCGTGCTCGGCGATGGCGCCGGCATCCTCGTGATCGAGGAATACGAACACGCCAGGGCGCGCGGTGCGCGGATCTACTGCGAACTCCTCGGCTCCGGCGCCAGTTCCGACGCGTTCCACATGACCGCGCCGAGCGAAAACGGCGAAGGTCCGGCCCGCAGCATGATCGCCGCGCTGAAGGATGCCGGCCTGAATCCGGAACAGATCGGTTACCTCAACGCGCACGGCACCTCGACGCCGTCCGGCGATCTTGCCGAGACGCTCGCGATCAAGCGCGCCTTCGGCGACCATGCCCGCGCGATGATGGTCAGCTCCACCAAATCGATGACCGGCCATCTGCTCGGCGCCGCGGGCGGCGTGGAGGCGGTGTTCACGGTGATGGCGCTGCACGCCGGCGTGATTCCGCCGACCATCAACCTGGACGAGCCGGGCGAAGGCTGCGATCTCGACTACGTGCCGAATGTGGCGCGCGAGCGCAGCGTCGACTATGCGATGTCCAATGGCTTCGGCTTCGGCGGCACCAACGGCACGCTGATCTTCGGCCGGATCTGAGTTCCGGCCACGGATCGACCGCATGATCGTCACCCGCGCGTTGCCTGCGGATTGCGATCTGCTGCGCCTCCATCGCCGATCGCCCCTCCGCTATCCGCTGCTGCTGCAGTCGACATCGTCGGCGTTGCAGGGCGCGTCGGCGCCGTCGCGCGCCGGCATGGGGCGTTGGGACATGCTGCTGGTCGCCGACGGTACGCAACTGCGCCTGGAGCGCGACGGCCGTGTGCGCGATGCGCGCGGCGATGCGATCGGGGAGGACGATTTCCTGTCCGCGCTCGACGACTGGTGGCGACGGTTGCGGCTTCCGCGCGAGGAACCGCGCTGGCCGTTCCGCGGTGGTTGGGCGCTGTTCCTCGCCTATGAACTCGCCGCGCAGGTCGAACCGGTGCTGCGTCTGCCGGCCGCCGAAGGCGTATTGCCGGTGGCTCTGGCCCTGCGTTGTCCGGCCGCGGTCCTGCGCGATCACGTCACCGGCGAATGCATCGCGATCGCGGAGACGGCGCATGCGGAGATGCTCGATGCAATCCTTGATGACGCGATTTTTGAAGATGCCGTCTTGGAAGATCCGTCCGACGACGGCGCGGCCCACGGCGGCATCGCGGCATGGTCCGCGCCGCATGCGCTGGAGGACGACACGCCGTCCCGTTTCACCGACGGCGTCGCCCGCATTCTCGATTACCTCGCCGCCGGCGACGTGTTCCAGGTGAACCTGTCGCGGGCCTGGCGCGCGCGCTGCGATGCGTACGCGCCCGAGGCGCTGTACGCGCGTCTGCGCGCGGCGAGTCCGGCGCCGTTCTCGGGGCTGTTCGCCGGTGAAAGCGGGGGACGGCGCTGGGCGATCGCCAGTTCGTCGCCGGAACGGCTCGTCTCGGTGCGTGGGGATGTGGTCGAAACCCGGCCCATCGCCGGCACCCGGCCGCGATTCGAGGGCGACGACGACGCGGCCCGGATCCGCGATCTGGTCGGCAATCCGAAGGAGCGCGCCGAGCACGTGATGCTGATCGATCTGGAGCGCAACGATCTCGGTCGTGTCTGCGCGCCGGGCAGCGTCGAGGTCGACGAACTGATGACGGTCGAAAGTTATTCCCACGTGCACCACATCGTCAGCAACGTGCGCGGCCGGCTGCGCGCGGGTATCACACCGGGCGCCACGATCCGCGCGGTGTTCCCCGGCGGCACCATCACCGGCTGCCCGAAGGTGCGTTGCATGCAGATCATCGCCGAACTCGAAGGCGTGGGTCGCGGCGCTTACACCGGCGCGTTCGGTTGGCTCAACCGCGATGGCGATCTCGATCTCAACATCCTGATCCGCAGCGCCGAGATCGAGGCCGGCGAAAGCGGCGCTGCTGCGCTGCGCTTCCGCACCGGTGCCGGGATCGTCGCCGACTCCGATCCACTGCGCGAACTCGACGAGACCCGGGCCAAGGCACGCGGGATGCTGAAGGCACTGGGGGCCGGGTCGTGAGCGCGCGCCTGTTCGTGGGCGATGCGCGCATCGCGGACGCCGCGTCCGATGCGATGCTCATCGAAGGCCGCGGGTTCGCCTACGGCGACGGGGTGTTCGAGACCATGCGCGCGGTCGGCGGTTCGGTGCCGTGGTGGCCGGGGCATCGCGCCCGGCTCGCGCTCGGCGCGGCGCGCCTGCGGATTCTGTTGCCGTCGGCGGAGCGGATCGAGACCGAATTGCACGATTGGCTCGCGGTCCATCGCGATGCGGTGGTGAAGCTGGTCGTCACCCGCGGCAGCGGCGGACGCGGCTACACGCCGGTGCTCGACGCACCGCCGGTGTGGGCACTGATCGCCTCGCCGCTGCCGTTGCCGGTGCGTCCCGGCGGCCTGGTGCTGCGCTGGTGCGACACCCGGCTCGCGGCACAGCCGCTGCTGGCCGGGATCAAACACTGCAACCGACTGGAGCAGATCCTGGCCCGTGCCGAGTGGCGTGATCCCGACATCGACGAAGGCCTGATGCTCGACACCGCGGACAACGTCGTCGCCGCCACCGCGGCGAATCTGTTCGTGCTGCGCGAGGGGCGCTGGTGGACGCCGCCGGTGGACCGCTGCGGCATCGCCGGCGTCTGTCGCGGCTGGGCGCTGCGCGCCTTCGCCGCCGGCGAGCGCCGACTCAACGCGGCCGAGGTCGAAACCGCCGATGCGCTGGTCCTGTGCAATGCGGTGCGCGGTATCCTGCCCGTGGGCCGGCTCGGCGACCGGACGTGGGCGCCGCATCCGGCCGTGGCCGATGCACGCCGTCGTCTCGCCGCCGTGCACCCGGCCTTCGCCATCGATCCGCAAGAGGACGCTCCGTGAGTTCAACCCGCAAGAAGCCGT
>JAYRTK010000174.1:0-7234 GCA_041919595.1 Lysobacteraceae bacterium | reverse complement strand
TCGCCAGCTGCGTCTCGGCGCACGCGACGGCGAGACGGTGGAGGTCCTCGCCGGGCTGCGCGCGGGCGACGTGGTGGCGCGGGATCCCGATGCGGCGATGGCGGCGATCGCGCGCCAGCGCGCGAGCGTGGGAGACGGGCATGGCTGACGTGCCGTCCGCCGCGCCATCGCGACTGGGCATCTCCGGACGGCTCGCGCGCGCTTTCCAGGCCAATCCGCTCACGCCGATCCTCGCGCTGATGGGGCTGTTGCTCGGTCTCGTCGCCGTGCTGATCACGCCGCGCGAGGAAGAGCCGCAGATCGATGTGACCATGGCGAACGTGTTCGTGCCGTTCCCCGGCGCGTCGTCGCGCGATGTCGAGCAACTGGTGAGCTATCCGCTGGAGCAGAAGCTTTCGGAGATCGAGGGCGTCAAGCACGTCTACTCGATCAGCCGCCCGGGCATGGCCGTGCTCACGGTCGAGTACACCGTCGGCGTGGAGCGTCAGCCGGCGATCGTGCGCCTGTACAACCAGGTGTTTTCGAACAGCGACTGGATGCCGCAGGGCGTCGGTGTCGGTCAACCGCTGATCAAGCCCAAGGGCATCGACGATGTCCCGGTGATGGCGTTGACGCTGTGGTCGGACGATCCCGCGACCGGCACCGCCGAACTCGCCGCGGTCGCGCGAACGCTCGAGACCGAGCTGAAGCGCGTGCCCGGAACCCGCGACGTCTACACCATCGGTGCGCCCGACCGCGTGGTCGCGGTGACGCTGGACCCGACCCGGCTGGCAGCGTTCGGCCTGAGCGTCGGCGAGGTCGCGCAATCGCTGCAGGCGGCGAACGTGGTGCGCCATGTCGGCGAACGCGTCGGCGACGACGGGACCGGCGAGAGTGCCGCGGTGCCGGTTACCGCTGGGAGATTCCTCGCGGACCGCGACGATGTCGCGCAACTCGTGTTGGGACTGCAGGGCGGCAAGCCGGTGACCCTGGTCGATGTCGCCGATGTGCGCGCCGGCATCGACATCCCGTCCAGCTACGTGTGGCACGGCGCGCCCGCCGGGCGGGCGGGTCCGCAGGCGGGTACCGCGCCGGCGCTCACCATCGCGATCGCCAAGAAGCCGGGCAGCAATGCCGCCGACATCACCACGGCCATCGCGCAGCGCGTCGCGGCCCTGCGCGGCGAGCTGATCCCCGATGCGGTGAACGTCGAGATCGTGCGCGACTACGGCCAGACCGCCACCGACAAGGCGCAGAAACTCATCCAGAAGCTGTTCTTCGCGACGATGTCGGTGGTCCTGTTGGTGCTGTTCGCGCTCGGCAGGCGCGAAGCCCTGGTGGTCGGCGCCGCGGTCGTGCTCACGCTTGCGCTGACGCTGTTCGCGTCGTGGGCGATGGGCTTCACCCTCAACCGGGTGTCGCTGTTCGCGCTGATCTTCTCGATCGGCATCCTCGTCGACGACGCCATCGTCGTGGTCGAGAACATCCATCGCCACATGGCGCGCGGCGGGAAGACGTTGCTCGAAGCGATTCCACCCGCGGTCGACGAGGTTGGCGGACCGACCATCCTCGCGACCTTCACCGTGATCGCCGCGTTGCTGCCGATGGCCTTCGTCAGCGGACTGATGGGGCCGTACATGCGGCCGATCCCGATCAATGCGTCCGCCGGCATGGTGCTTTCGCTGGCGGTGGCGCTGGTGGTGACGCCCTGGCTGTCGCTGAAGCTGCTGAAGCCGCACGTCGCGCATGGCGATGCCCCGGCGCAGACGGGTGGTTCATGGTTGCACCGGGTGTTCTCCCGGGTGATGACGCCGTTTCTGGACGCGACGCGCGGCGGGCGCCGGCGTCTGCTGCTGTTCGGTGGGATGGCCGGCCTGGTCCTGCTCTCGGCCAGCCTCGCGGTGTTCCAGCTGGTCGTGCTGAAGATGCTGCCCTTCGACAACAAGTCCGAGATCCAGGTGGTCGTGGACATGCCCGAAGGCAGCACGCTCGAAACCACCAACGCGTTGTTGACCGAACTGGCCGCGTCCGCGGCGGAATTTCCGGAAGTCGCGCACTTCCAGGGCTATGCCGGCACGTCCGCGCCGATCAACTTCAACGGTCTGGTGCGCCAGTATTTCCTGCGCAGCGGCGCGAACGTGGCCGATCTGCAGGTGAATCTGGTCGACAAGCACGATCGCGATCGCAAGAGCCACGACATCGCCCGAGCGATGCGTCCGCGACTGGATGCCATCGGCCGTCGCTATCGCGCTTCGGTGAAGGTGGTGGAAGTGCCGCCGGGACCGCCGGTGCTGGCGCCGCTGGTGGCCGAGGTCTACGGCCCGGACGATGCGCGCGCGCGCCGGATCGCGCTCGCGCTCGAAGCGCGGCTGCGCGCCACCGAGGGCATCGTCGACATCGATACCACGGTGGAAACCGCATCGCCGCGCGAGGTGCTGATCGTCGACCGCGAACGCGCGACGCGGATGGGTGTCGATCAGTCGACGATCGCGAACACCCTCGCCGCCGCGGTCGGCGGCCATGACGCCACCTGGGTGCAGGACGGCGTTTCGCGCCATCCGCGCCCGGTCCGCCTGCGCGTGCCGGTGGCCGAACAGGCCAGCCTCGAACGCCTGCTGTCGTTGTCGGTGAAGGGCGGGCAGGGACAGGCGGTGCCGCTGTCGGAAGTGACGAAGACCGTGCGCGCCGAGCGCGACGGTGCGATCCACCACAAGGATCTGCTGCCGGTGGTCTACGTCACGGGCGACGAGGCCGGCGAACTCGACAGCCCGCTGTACGGCATGTTCGATGTGGTCGGCCAGGTGTCGGACACGGCCGTCGACGGTCAGCGCCTCGACCAGTTCTTCATCCGTCAGCCCGACCGGACCGACGTCTATGCGATCAAGTGGGACGGCGAGTGGCAGATCACCTACGAGACCTTCCGCGACATGGGCATCGCCTACGCCGCCGGACTGGTCCTCATCTACCTGCTGATCGTCGCCCAGTTCCGCAGCTATCTGGTGCCGCTGGTGATCATGGCGCCGATCCCGATGACCGTCATCGGCGTGATGCCGGGGCATGCGCTGCTCGGCGCGCAGTTCACCGCGACCTCGATGATCGGCATGATCGCGCTGGCCGGCATCATCGTCCGCAACTCCATCCTGCTGGTGGATTTCATCAACCAGGCGGTGGGCGAGGGCCGTACCCCGGCCGAGGCGGTGATCGAGGCCTGCGCGGTCCGCGCCCAGCCGATCGTGCTGACCGCGGTGGCGGCGATGCTCGGCGCGCTGTTCATTCTCGACGACCCGATCTTCAATGGTCTGGCGGTCTCGCTGATCTTCGGTATTCTGGTCAGCACCGCCTTGACGCTGGTCGTCATTCCGCTGTTGTATTTCGTGATGCTCGAGCGCAATTCCAGGAAGGAACACGCCGCATGAACCGTACGCTGATCGTCCTTGCCGCCTCCGCGGCGGCGGCCCTGCCGCTGTTGTTCGTCGCCACCGCGACCGAACGGACCTCGCCGCCGCCGGAGACCGTCGCACCGCCGTCGCATGCGCTGTCCGCCGATACGCCGCCCGTCGAGCGGGCGCAGGCCGCGGCCAAGGCGTTCGCCTCGACACTGAAGTCGGCGTTGTCTTCGCGGATGGCGGAAGCCGGTCCGCCGGGTGCGGTCGAATTCTGCAGCGCTGAAGCGCCGAAGATCGCCGCGCGGATCGGGGCCGAGTACGGCGTGCGCATCGGCCGGGTGCCCGTGCCGGGCCGGCAGCGTAATCCCGAGAATGCGGCGACCGAATGGCAGGCGCCTATCCTCGCGGGCTTCCAGCGCAACGTGAGTGCCGGTGCGAGGCCGGGCGACCAGATGGATGTGCGGACCATCGATCTGCCCGCCGATGTGTCGCTGCGGATGATGCGCGGCATCGCGGTGGAACCGCAGTGTCTCGCCTGCCACGGCAAGGCACCCGCCGCGGATACTCTGGCTGCGATCGCGCGGCATTACCCCGCGGACACCGCGACCGGGTTCGACGCCGGCGATCTGCGCGGCGCGCTGTGGGTCGAAGTGCCGGCGACCGGTCCTGGAAAGACCCCGTGAGCGCGGTCATGGAAGGCTGCGACGACGAAACGGGCGCGCAAGCGATGCATTCGTCGAGAGTGAGTCAGGCATGCGCCTGATTCGCGACCTGGACAACGCTCTCGAAGCGCGTTGCCCATCCACCTGCCAAGAGCCCCTGCCATGAGCGAATCCCCCGATCTCCGCATCCTGCTCGAACAGGAAGGCCCGTACGCCTTCCGGGTGAATTTCGAAGGCACCGATCTGGACGCGCTGCATACCGACGAACCGGCGCCGCTGGGTGCGGGCTCGGGTCCCAACCCGTCGGCGATGCTGCTCACCGCCATCGCCAATTGCCTGTCGGCGAGCCTGCTGTTCGCGCTGCGCAAGTTCAGGAACGAGCCCGGCCCGATCCGCGCCGAGATCGTCGCGCGCAAGGAGCGCAACCCCGAAGGTCGCTGGCGCATTCCGCGTGCCGAGGTCACGATCCATCTCGCCGACAAGGCGGCGGAACTGGAGCATTTCGATCGCGTGCTCGCCCAGTTCGAGCAGTTCTGCATCGTCACCCAGAGCGTGCGCGAGGGCGTGGAGGTGGCGGTGCGCATCGTCGACGCCGACGGCGTGGTGCGGGAGCCGGGCGCTTGAGTGAAGGGCGCCTGTCCGCGCGCTGGTTCCCCTGGCTGTTCGCGTTGTTCATGGGCGGCGTGATGACCGCGCTGGTCACGTTGGCGCTGACGCTCGTGTACGACCCATGGCGCTGGGCGGCGGTGGGGCGCTGGTTGCAGCGGTGGGCCTTGGCCTGGAGTATCGCGACCCCCACCATCCACCTGCTGGCACCGCGGATGCGCCGTCTCGCCACGCGTTTCGCGATCCCACCCACGGCCTGAACCGCAAGCCCCGATGTCGAGGTCTGATCTTCGAGGTCTGATCTTTGAGGTCTGATCTTTGAGGTCTGATCTCGATGCCTGGTTTTCAGGGCCTGATTTTGTGGCTTGAATTCCGGGACTTGAATCCTGGTGCTTCATTCCAGCGAGGTACGCATCATGCACAACGCTTCCGATCCGATGTTCCGCATCGCCTGTCCGCACTGCCACGCGCTCAATCGCGTGCCGGCCGCGCGGCTCGCCGACGGTCCGGTCTGCGGACGATGCAAGGCCGCGCTGTTCGCCGCGCATCCGGTGGCGCTGGATGTCGACGCTTTCGAGCGCCATGTCGTGCAATCCGATCTCCCGGTGCTAGTCGATTTCTGGGCGCCGTGGTGTGCGCCCTGCCGGATGATGGCGCCGCATTTCGAGGCCGCCGCCGGCGAGTTGGAGCCCGCGTTCCGGCTCGCCAAGGTCGATACCGAGGCGCAGCCCGCGCTCGGGGCCCGTTTCGGCATCCGCAGCATTCCGACCCTGGTCCTGTTCCGCGCCGGACGCGAGATCGCCCGCCACTCCGGCGCGATGGGCGGCGCCGACATCGTCCGCTGGGCGCGCTCGCATCGAGGCTGAAGCCGCCTCCGTCCCTACCCCAGAGATCGAGGAGATCCCGATGTCCGCCCTTCGCCGCCGCTTCCGCATCGCCCTGCTCGGTGTCGTCGTCGCGACCGCCGGATTGCCCGCCTGCGTGACCGTGCGCGAGCATCGCGCCGCGGATGTGCCCGCGATCGCACCGGCACCGTTGCCGGCGGCGACGCCGTCGGGCGTCGCGCTGTCGCATCCGGAAGCCGGTCTGATCGTCGCCGGTCAGCCGGCCGCCGGCGATTGGGCGGCGCTCGCCGCGGTGGGCGTGCGGACCGTCGTCGATCTGCGCGCGCCGGGCGAACTGCTGGGCCGCGACGAACCGGCCGAGGTTGCCGCTGCCGGCCTGCACTACGTGCGGCTGCCGATCGCCGGTGCGGGCGCGGTCACGCCCGCGAATGCGCGGCAGCTCGCCGCTCTGCTCGACGAGGTCGAGGGTCCGGTGCTGGTGCATTGCGCCAGCGGCAATCGCGCCGGTGGACTGCTCGCGTTGGCGAAGGTGGGCGAGGGCATGTCCGCCGAAGATGCGCTGGTCTACGGCCGCAGCGCCGGCATGACCTCGAGCGAAGCGAAGGTCCGTGAAGCGATGGCGTTGCCCGCCGCGGTCCAGTCTGCGCCCTGAGTCCGTCCGCGGAAGGCGCGCGGCCCGCATGGCCGCGGGCCACACGCAACCGCGCACGATTCGCGCGCGATTCAGGGCAGGCGCACGAAGGTGAGGAAATCATCGTGCCCGAGCCCGTCCCGCATGCGCTTCCTGCTGTCGAAATGCCTTGTCCTTCCGCTCTTCGTCCTGCTCGCGACGACCGTCGCGGATCCGGCCCGTGCCGCGGCCGGTGCCGTCGGCGATCGCGTGCCCGCGGCGCTGTTCTGCGACGATGCACGCGAGACCGCCGATTGGGGCGGGTCGTTGAAGCTCGTCGTGCTGATGCCGCAACGCAGCGACTACGGCGGCATGCTCCGGCTGGCGTTCGCGGCCTATTTCCGTCAGGGCGAGGCCTTTCCCGGTGCGGCGCCGACGATCAGGGTGGTGCAGGTCACCGGTGAAGCGAATACCGCCGCCGATGCGCCGTTCCTGTTCATGGACGACGACTGTGTGCCCGCGGGCGTGGATGCGCTCGCACGGATCGGACAGGCCACCGGTGTCGCCTTGCCGAAGGCCGATCAGGCCGACGCCACCGTGCTGTTGCTCGACGGGAACGACGTGGTGCGCTGGCGCGACGACGCCTACCGCGCCCAGGGCGAGCATCTGAAGCCGCTCGAAGCCGCGGTCAAGTCGCTGATCGGCCGTCCCGATCGGCTCGCGCCCGCATCGGAGGCGTCGCCACCGCGAATCGGCGAACCCGCACCGGACTTCCCGATCGCGCTGCTGCCGGCTTCGCGCCCGCGGTCGATCGGAACCGCAGGCGACGTCTCGGTCGCGTCGCGTCTGTCCGCGCTGCGCGGCAAGGTCGTGCTGATCACGTTCTATCCGGCCGCCTTCAGCGGCACGCTGCCGACTGTCGACGGTACGCCCGAGGAGACCGCCGAGGCGGCCCTGCAGCGCAAGCACCGACAGATGATGAGTTGCGCCCTGCAACTCGACGAGCTCGATACGGTCGCGCCCGACCAGGCGCTGCGCAACGATGTCGTGAAACTCGCGATCAGCGCGTCCACGCCGGCACTGCTCGACGCCTGGCGGCGTACGCTGCGCACCCGCGATCTCCATTACGTCAACGACCCGGACTAC
>JAYRTK010000173.1:0-7290 GCA_041919595.1 Lysobacteraceae bacterium | reverse complement strand
CGGCTGTGGCTGGTCGATCCGCTCGACGGCACCCGCGAGTTCGTGAAGCGCAACGGCGAATTCACCGTCAACATCGCCCTGATCGAGGACGGCGTGGCGACCTTCGGCGTGATCCAGGCGCCGGTAACCGGTGTGTTGTGGTGGGGCGATCTCGTCCACGGTGCGTACCGGCGCGCCGATGGTGGCGAGGTCACGCTGGCGGCGCGCACGCCGGCCGAGGCGCCGCTGCGCGTCGCCGCGAGCCGTTCGCACCGCGACGCGCGCACCGAGGCGTTCATGGCGAAGATGGCCGCCGATCGGGGCGCGCTGGAAGCCATCGGCGTCGGTTCTTCGCTGAAGTTCTGCCGCGTCGCCGAGGGCGCCATCGACGTCTATCCGCGCTTCGCGCCGACCAGCGAATGGGACACCGCCGCGGGCCAGGTGATCGTCGAGGCCGCCGGCGGCGTCGTGCTCGATCCGCAGGGCCGGCCGTTCCGCTACAACCAGCGCGACACGCTGCTGAACGGCGATTTCGTGGCACTGGGGGATACGACCCTGCCGTGGGCGAACTGGTGCGCATAAGTGCGTTGCATCGCCGTGCTGTTGTCATCCCGAGCGCAGCGAGGGATCTGTTTTCCGCTGTTCCGGTAACGCCAAAGCAGGTTCCTCGCTGCGCTCGGGATGACGGAAACCACCTGCTCCGTGCGATGGCCGGATACGAACAATGAGCGCAGACAGCGATCCCACCGACCTCCAGCGCCTGCTCGCGATCATGGCCCGCCTGCGCGATCCGCAGGGCGGTTGTCCCTGGGATCTGAAGCAGACCTTCGCCACCATCGCGCCGTACACGGTCGAGGAAGCGTACGAAGTCGCCGATGCCATCGACCGCGGCGATCTCGACGACCTGAAGGACGAACTCGGCGATCTGCTGTTCCAGGTCGTGTTCCATGCGCGCATGGCCGAGGAGCAGGGTGCGTTCGCGTTCGCCGATGTCGTTGCCGCGATCAGCGACAAGATGGAGCGCCGCCACCCGCACGTGTTCGCGGGCATGAGCATCGCCGACAGCGATGCGCTGAACGCGATGTGGGACGCCGAGAAAAAGAAGGAGCGGTTGGCGAAGCACGCTGCGCAGGGGCATGGCGACGCCGCCGATGCCTCCGCGCTGGCCGGCGTCGCCCGCGGCCTGCCCGAATGGCAGCGCGCGGTGAAGCTGCAGAAGAAGGCCGCGACCGTGGGGTTCGACTGGCCCGGCCCGGCCCCGGTGATCGAGAAACTGAGGGAAGAACTGGGCGAAGTGCAGGTCGAGTTCGATGCGCTGGCCGCCGCGCCGGACGATGCCGCGGTGCGCGATCGGCTGGAGGACGAACTCGGCGACCTGCTGTTCGTCGCCGCCAATCTGGCCCGGCACGCGAAGGTCGATCCCGGTGCCGCGCTGCGACGCGCCAACCACAAGTTCGAGCGCCGCTTCCGCGCGATGGAAATGATGGCCGCGGCCGATGGCGTGCGGCTGGCCGACCTGCCGCTCGACGCGCAGGACGCCTACTGGCATCGCGCCAAGGCCGCGGAGCGGGGCGGCGCGTGAACTGCTGGCGCCATCGCGACCGGGTCGCGGTCGGCGTCTGCGCCGCCTGCGGCAAGGGGCTCTGCGCCGAGGACTGCGCGCGCGAGGATGAGGAGGCGGCCGGCCTGCATTGCGACGCGGCCTGTGCGTCGCGCCTGCGCCCGCGTGCCGCAGCGGGCGACCCGCCGACGCCCTGGGGCTGGTCCCTGCTGCTGGTGGCGCTGGGCGTGCTGGCGCTGTACTACGGATGGCATCAGAGCGAATGGGCGTTGAGCGTGCCGAACCTCCTCGGCCTGCTGTTCGTCTGGTACGGTGTCGTCCTGCTGCTGCAACGGACCGCGCGGCGCCGCGGCCCCTGATCGGAGACGACCATGTCCGGCTTTTCCAGCTTCCGCGACTTCTATCCCTTCTACCTCGGCGAACACCGCAATCGCACCTGCCGCCGTCTGCATTTCGTCGGCACTTCGATCGCGATCGCCTGCATCGCGACCGCGATGGTCCGCGACAACGCCTGGTGGTTGCTCGGCGCCCTCGTCAGCGGTTATGCCTTCGCGTGGATCGGGCATTTCTTCTTCGAGAAGAACCGCCCGGCGACGTTCAAATATCCGTTCTATTCCTTCGCCGGCGACTGGGTGATGTACAAGGACATCCTGATCGGCAGGATCCGGTTCTGACACGTTTTCTGACACGTTCACGGCGCGGCCGCGGCACGGGTTGACGCTGTTCCGCCGTGCGCGGCGGGGGGGCGGCTCGACCGGCGCTGCCGGATGGCCGCCCGGCGCTGCGGTCGGTCGTGGCGCGATGCGCGTCACTCCATGAAGATCAGCCACGCGGCCACGACGATGAGGCCGAACCCGGCCCAGTGGTTCCATTTCAGCGGTTGATCGAGGAACCACGTCGAGAAGCCCGCGAACACCAGCAGGGTGATCACTTCCTGCATGCCCTTGAGTTGCGGCGCCGAGTAGTGCGCGCTGCCCAGACGGTTCGCCGGCACCATCAGCAGGTACTCGAAGAAGGCGATGCCCCAACTGGCGAGGATCGCCAGGGTCAGCGGTGCGCTGCGGAATTTGAGATGGCCGTACCAGGCGAAGGTCATGAAGACGTTCGAGCACAGCAGCAGGATCACGGGGGCGAAGCGTTCGAGGGCGAAAGGCATGGCGACGGATCGGGTGGGTGTCGTGCGATGATGCGCGGCGCCGTCGGCGTCGCCAAGACGGCGATGCCGCCACGGATACGCCCGCCCCGGATCGTCCGGGCATGGACGAATGCGGGAACCCTCCGCGCAGATCGCCTGTCAACCGACGGCGTGCGCGTGCGTTCACCTTCCTTCACCTTGCGATCCCACACCCCCATGTCCGCATACCGCAAGACCGGCCCCCGCATTCTCCGTTTCGTCCCCGTCATCGCCGTGCTCGTGGTCGCGGCGGCCGCCCTCTGGTTCTGGAAAGGCCGCGATGGCGCCGAAGCCCAGCGCTTCCGGACCGCCGCGGTGGAGCAGGGCGACATCCGGGTGGCGATTTCCGCCACCGGCACCCTCGGCGCGCTGTCCACCGTGGATGTCGGCAGCGAGATTTCCGGCAAGGTCGAGGAAGTGCTGGTCGACTTCAACGACCGCGTCCGCAAGGGGCAGGTGATCGCCCGCATCGACCCCAGCACCTTCGAGGCCCAGATCGCCCAGGGCGACGCCAGCATCGCCAGCGCTCGCGCCGGTCTGGTGACCGCACAGGCGACCCTGCGCAACGCCGAACTGGCCTATGCCCGCAACCGCGAACTGGCGGCGCAGAAACTCGTCGCCCGCGGCGATCTCGACCAGGCGCTGGCCGCGCGCGATCAGGCCCGCGCGCAGGTCGCCCAGGCCGAGGCGCAGATCCGCCAGCAGGAAGCCTCCACCCGCAACGCGCGCCTCAATCTCGGCCGCACGGTGATCTATTCGCCGGTCGACGGCGTGGTGCTGAGCCGTTCGATCGAACCGGGCCAGACCGTGGCCGCCAGCCTGCAGGCGCCGGTGCTGTTCAAGATCGCCGAAGACCTGTCGCGGATGGAGATCGTGCTGGCCGTGGACGAATCCGACATCGGCCAGGTCAAGCAGGGGCAGACGGTGAGCTTCACCGTCGACGCCTTCCCCGACCGCCAGTTCCGTGGCGAAGTCAGCCAGGTGCGGCTGTCGGCGACCAATACCAACAACGTGATCACCTTTCCGGTGGTGGTCGCGGTCGACAACGCCGATCAGGCGCTGTTGCCGGGCCTGACCGCCAACGCCGAGATCGAAGTCAGCCGCCGCGACAACGTGCTGAAGGTGCCGAACGCGGCGATGCGCTTCAAGCCGCCGGCCAATCCCGCGGCGACGCCCGAGCCGCAGCAGCGCGGCGGCATGAGCGAGGAACTGCCGAAGATCGCCGCGTCGCTCAAGCTCGACGCGGCGCAGCAGGCCGCGTTCGACGATGCGCTGGCGAAGATGCGCGAACGCATCGCCGCGCGCTCCGCGACGCCGGCGCAGGGCCAGAACGGCGGCAGCGCCCTGTTCGGCCGCATGCCCGGCGGTGGACCGCAGGGCGGCGGCAATGCCGGCAGCAACGCCGGCGGTGCGATGCGCCAGCGCATGCTCGAACGCTTCAACCAGCAGTTCGGCGCGTTCCGCGACGGCCTGCGCGAAGACCAGCGCGCACAGTGGGACAGCGCACTCAAGGCGCTGGTCGGTGCGCGCCGCGCGCCGGTCTACGTGCTCGCCGACGGCCAGCCGAAAGCGGTGACGGTGCGGGTGGGCGCGTCCGACGGCACCAGCACCGAGATCGTCGGCGACCTCAAGCCCGGCGATGAAGTCGTGGTCGGCGTGCAGACGGCGGAGCCCGGCCCGTGAACGCAGTCGCCAGCGCCCGCCCGGCGCATCCGGTGATCGAGACCCGCGGGCTCGGCAAGGTCTACGCCGCCGGCTCCCAGGCCGAAGTGGTGGCGCTGAAGGATGTCGATCTGCGGATCGGTCACGGCGAGTTCGTCGCGATCATGGGGCCGTCCGGTTCGGGCAAATCGACGCTGATGAACCTGATCGGTTGCCTCGACACCCCGACCTCCGGCGTCTATCTGTGCGACGGCGTCGATGTCGCCACCCTCGACGCCGAGGAGCGCGCGGCGCTGCGTCGCGACAAGATCGGTTTCGTGTTCCAGGGTTTCAACCTGCTGGCGCGGATGAGCGCCCTCGACAACGTGGCGATGCCGCTGAGCTACGCGCGGGTACCGCCTGCGGAGCGCCGCCGCCGCGCCGCCGAGGCGCTGGCGGCGGTCGGGCTGGGCGAGCGCATGTCGCATCGACCGACCGAGCTGTCCGGCGGGCAGCAGCAGCGCGTGGCGATCGCGCGGGCACTGATCCACCGGCCCGCGATCCTGATGGCCGACGAGCCCACCGGCGCGCTCGATTCGCGCACCGGCCAGGAGATCCTGGCCCTGTTCGACCGCCTGCGCGGCGAGGGCCACACCATCATCCTCATCACCCACGACGCCGAAGTCGCCACGCACGCCGACCGCACCTGCGTGATGCGCGACGGCCGGTTGCATGAAGACCGCCGGCATGAAGCGGCGGCATCGACGGAGCGCCCCGCATGAGCCTCGCGCACGAAGCGACCTCGATGCCCGTTCCCGGCGGGCTGACCCTGATGGAAGTGCTGCGTACCGCGACCTTCGCCCTGCGCGGCAACTGGGTGCGCAGCGCGCTCACGTCGCTGGGCGTGATCATCGGCATCGCCGCGGTGATCGTGATGGTGTCGGTCGGGCAGGGCACGCAGGCGGAAATCGAGAAACTGGTCTCCGGCCTCGGCTCGCAGCGTCTCGACATCAATCCCGGCGCCGGGCGCGGTTTCGGCGGCGTCCGCATGAGCAGCGGCAGCTTCTACACGCTCACCGAAGACGACGCCGATGCGATCCGTCGCGAGATCGGCGGCATCCAGTACGTCAGCGGCGTCCTGCGCGGCGGTTCGCAGGCGGTGTACGCCGAGAACAACTGGTCGACCAACTGGTACGGCATCCAGCCCGACTGGTTCTCGATCAACGGCTGGGAACTGGCCAGCGGTGCCGGCTTCGCCGCCGGCGACTACAGCGGCGGCGACAAGACCGCGATCCTCGGCGAGACCGTGCGTCGCGAGTTGTTCGGCGACGAGGAAGCGGTCGGCCAGAGCATCCGCCTCGGCCGGGTGCCGTTCACCGTGGTCGGCGTGCTCAAGTCCAAGGGGCAGGGCGGTTTCGGCCAGGATCAGGACGATCTGGTGCTGATCCCGCTCGACACCGCGCGTCGCCGCATGTCCAGCAACGCGGCGCTGCCGCCGGGCGCGCTGCAGCAGATCAGCATCGGCGTCGCGGATCCCGATGGACTGTCGATCGCGCAGGCCGAGATCGAAGCGTTGCTGCGCCAGCGCCACAAGATCGAGCCCGGTGCGGAAGACGACTTCAACGTGCGCAATCTGTCGGAGATCGTCAGCGCACGGACCCAGACCACGAAGCTGATGTCGTGGCTGCTCGGTGCGGTCGCCGGCATTTCGTTGATCGTCGGCGGCATCGGCATCATGAACATCATGCTGGTGTCGGTGACCGAACGCATCCGCGAGATCGGACTGCGCATGGCCGTCGGCGCCGGGCCGCGCGACATCCGCCGGCAGTTCCTCGCCGAGGCGATGCTGATCTCGCTGATCGGCGGCACGATCGGCATCGCGCTCGGCGTGATCGGCGCGCTGCTGGTGAGCAAGGTCGGCGCGCTGCCGGTCGCGCTCAACGGCAAGGTGATCGGTCTGGCCGCGGGATTCTCGATCGCCACCGGCCTGTTCTTCGGCTATTACCCGGCGAGCAAGGCCGCGAAACTCGATCCGATCGAGGCGTTGCGTCAGCAGTAGGGCGGGCGGGCCCTACCCGGAGGCCGATTCCGTCGGCACCGCGCCGCCCTCGAACGCCCGCCGCACGCTGTCGCGCGACAGCACCAGCAGGGTGAAGATGCCGAGCAGGGTGCCCAGCGGCATCTGCAGCAGGTCCAGCCCGGCCACCACCATGCAGAACATGCGTCCGCGGCGCGTCTTCAGGCGCTGCGCGACCATCACGTTCAGCACCATGCCCAGCACGATGATCGCGCCGAAGACGACGTAGAACCACACGAACATGTCCATGAACGCGTCCGGCGGCGGATGCGCCTCGTGCTTCATGAATTCCGGATTCATGAAGGTCCGCAACATCGCGTAGTGCACGCCGAGCAAACCCAGTCCGAGCACGCCGAGGCCGGCGAAGACGTAATGCATGATCGAGAGGATGCGCAGGTGGTCGCGATCCTGGGGGGTGAGGCTGTCCATGGCGGTCTCCGGGAAGGCGTCGCCCGCAGGATTGCGCCGGCGGCGGGGCCGGTCAAGCGCCGGCGCGGACATGCTGCGCCGCAATGCGTGCCGGCGCGGGCGGCCGCTATGCTGGGTGCCCGCGCGCCGGAGCCGTCGATGCGTCCGCTGTTGCCCTTTTCTTCGCGATCGCCGCCATGACCGCACACGCGCAACCCCCCGACGCCACACGCTCCGCCGAGCCTCGCCCCTTCGCGCTGGTCATCCACGGTGGCGCCGGCGTGATCGATCGCGACCGGTTGTCGCCGGAACGGGAGCGCGTGATCCGCGCCGATCTCGATCGCGCGCTGGATGCCGGCCACGCCGTCCTCGCGCAGGGCGGGCCGGCCCTCGATGCGGTCGAGGCCGCGATCCTGGTGCTGGAGGAATCCCCGCACTTCAACGCCGGCA
>JAYRTK010000172.1:0-7301 GCA_041919595.1 Lysobacteraceae bacterium | reverse complement strand
CACGATCCGTCTGCCGGCGAAGAAGAATTTCACCCTGCAGAGCTACGAGGAGAGCGGCTTCTTCCAACAGATCCTCGAAGGTGCGCCCGAGATCAGCGACCAGGACAAGGAACTGCTGGAACTGCGTGCGCAGCGCAACTATGCCGAGTTCTTCAAGAAGTCCGTGTCCTACAAGAAGAACATCGTCGTCGCCGGCGCCACCGGCAGCGGCAAGACCACCTTCATGAAATCGCTGGTCGGCCACATCCCGCACGAAGAACGCCTGGTGACCATCGAGGACGCCCGCGAACTGTTCATCGAGCAGCCGAACATCGTGCATCTGCTGTACTCGAAGGGCGGCCAGAGCGCGAGCAACGTCACCGCGAAGAGTTGCATGGAGGCCTGCCTCCGCATGAAGCCCGATCGCATCATTCTGGCCGAGTTGCGCGGCGATGAAGCCTTCTACTTCATCCGCAACTGCGCGTCCGGTCACCCCGGTTCGATCACCAGTTGCCATGCCGGCAGCACTTCGCAGACCTGGGACCAGCTCGCCCTGATGGTGAAAGCCTCGAACGAAGGTTCCGGTCTCGAGTTCGCGGTCATCAAGCGGCTGTTGATGCTGACCATCGATATCGTCGTGCACATCAAGGCGCACGCCGGCCGTCGTTACATCACCGGCATCGATTTCGATCCCCAGCGCTCGCTGGGCGTCGGCGAGTGAATCCCGCGGCGGCGTTTCAGTAACGCCGCTCGCGCATCGTGGCCAGCCCGTCGGTGGCAATCCGGATCTCGGTCCAACGGTCGAATTCGTCCTCGCGCATCGGCGCAACGGTGCATGCGCACAGCGCTGCGGCGATCGCGGGCACGGTATTGCTGTGGCCGACGATCAGCACGGTGCCGTCGACATGCGTCGTGCGCAGGGTCGTCGCGAACGCCTCGACGGGTCGCGCCGCGTCGTAGGTCGTGACCGCGATGCCATGCCTGTCCGCGGCCGGCGCGGCCGTCGCCCGGGTCCGTCGATAGGCGGTGGCATAGGCCGCCCGCAACGGGACGGCAGCGAGCGCATCCGCCAACCGTTCCGCGCGCATGCGGCCGACATCGCTCAACGACGGGTCCTTCGGATCGTCGGCGGCCTTTTCGGCATGGCGGATCACGATGAAGGTCGCGGTCCCGGACGCATCCCGGGAGAGACGAGAAGCGCTGCCGGCGCAGCCGGCGGCGAACAGCAGAACGATGACGAGGACGAACCGGAGCTGGCGCATGCGGCGGACCGGAGCGGGGCAGGAAGCTCCAGAGTATCCACGATCAGGGCTGGGGCTGCGGCCGGTCCATCAGCCAGAGCAGGGCGATGGCCGCGAACAGCACCATGCCGACGATCCAGAAACAGTCCGCATAGGCCATGACATAGGCCTCGCGACGGACCAGCTGATCGAGGCTCGCCAGCGCCATCTGCTCCGCGCGCGCCGCTTCGACGCCATGCAGCGCGAAGGACTGCGCGAGGGTGTCGAGGCGATCCTGGGTGGCGGTCGAGAACTGGGTGAGCGATTCGCCCAGGCGCGCCGAATGCAGATGCTCGCGCGTGGTCAGCGCGGTGGACAAGATGCCGATTCCGATCGCGCCACCGAAGTTGCGCATCATGTTGTAGAGCGCCGAGGCCGTGATCCGTTCGCTCTCGTCCAGCCCCTGCATGACGAAGGCCGAGAGCGTGAGCGTGATCATCGGTTGACCCAGCGCGCGGACCACCTGCGACCAGAACAACTGATCGTAGCCGGTGGTCGCATCGAGACCGACGTTCATCATGCAGGACACGCCGAACAGGGCGAACCCGATGCTGCAGACGATGCGTCCGTCCATCCGTCCGACCATCATCATCGCGAAGGGCATCACCACAATTTGCGGCAGTCCCACCCACATGATGACCTCGCCGATCTGCATCGGCGAATACCCGGGAATCTGGCCGAGATACAGCGGCATCACGTACGAGGTCCCATACAGCGCCATGCCCGAGATCGCGGTCAGCAGGGTGCCGAACAGCACGTTGCGGCGCGCGAACAGGCCGAGATCGATGAAGGGTTCTCGGCGCAGGGCATAGGTCGTCATCCAGCCGAGCAGGCCGGCCATGGACAGGCACGCCATCGTCAGGATCAACGGCGAATCGAACCAGCCCTTGGCGTTGCCTTCCTCAAGCGCGACGGTCGCGCAGCCCAGCGCGAGCGCCATGCTGCCGATCCCCAGCCAGTCGGCGCCCGGCAGTTCGTCGAGTCGATGCCGCTCCGGACCCAGACCGTAGAGCAGCCCGACCAGCATCAGCAGGCCCGGTGCCCAGTTGATGTAGAAGATCGCGCGCCAGCTGTACAGTTCGGTCAGATAACCGCCCAGCGCCGGGCCCAATGCCGGCGCCAGCGTGGTCAGCAGGGCGAACAGCGCCATGCCCAGCCGTCGTTTCGACGGCGCCTTCACCATCACCAGGGTCATCGCCATCGGAATCAGCGCGCCGCCGGTGAAGCCCTGCATGGCCCGGAACACGATCAGACTCTGCAGATCCCATGCCCAGGTGCAGAGCGTGGAGGAGAAGAGGAACAGCAGGCTGGTGCCGAGCATGTAGGCGCGGAGCCCGAAGGTCCGGGTCAGCAGCGGCGTCAGCGGGATCACGATCACTTCGGCCACGAGATAGGCCGTCGCGATCCACGAGCCTTCCTCGCGCGTGGCCGAGAGTTCGCCGAGGATCTGGTTCAGCGACGCGTTGACGATCTGGATGTCGAGGATCGCCATGAAGCCGCCGATCATCCCGGCGAGAATCGCGATCCAGGCGCGGCCGTCGACAACCGCGTCGATGGCGTCGACGGGCGCTCCGCCGTGTGTTCCCGGTTCCGCGACCACGCTCATCGCGGATTGTCGATCTCGACGACGGCCGACATGCCCGGCAGAAGGCGGTCCGCATGGGGCGCGATCTGTTCCGGCTTCAGCGCGATCCGGATCGGTACCCGCTGCACGATCCGGGTGAAGTTGCCGGTCGCGTTGTCCGGCGGCAGCAGCGAGAACTGCGCTCCGGTGGCCGGCGACAGGCTCTGCACACTGCCGTCCAGCACCACGTCGGGAATCGCGTCGATCTTCACCTTGGCCGGCATTCCCTGGCGCAGTCGGGACAGTTGGGTTTCCTTGAAATTCGCGGTGACCCAGACATCCTTCTGCACGATCGCGGCGAACTGCTGTCCGGCCTGCACACGGGCGCCGACCTCCACCGTGCGACCGCCGACACGTCCGGAGGCCGGTGCGGTGATGCGGGTGTAGGCGAGCTGCTGCTGCAGTTCCTTGAGCTGCACGTTCAGCGAATCGATCCGGCTGAGGATGACCTCGCGCGCGGAGCGCGAGGCTTCGACCTGCGCCTGGGCCGCGCGCAGCCCGCCCTCGCGCCGTGCACGCAGATCGGCGGTGGCGACGGCATAGTCGGCGTTGGCGGCATCCACCTGCGATCGGGAGACCAGGCGCAGTTGTCCTTCGTAGAGCCGGTTCATGCGTTCGGCGTCTTCGCGCGCCCGACGCAGTTGCGCCTCGGACTGCGCGATCTGCGCCACGGCGCTGGATTCCTGCGCCTGCGCCTGCGACGTCTGCGCCGCGTTCTCGGTCAGCTGCCGCTCGGCGATCCGGATCTCGGCCTGCAACTGCTCGATCTTCAGCGTCTGATCGACCGGATCGAGTTCGACCAGTGTCTGGCCGCGGCGCACGTACTGGTGGTCCTCCACCAGTACGCGCTCGACGATGCCCGCGATCCGCGAGGACACCGGATGGATATGCGCGGAGACGTAGGCGTTGTCGGTCTCGATCAGGTGCGCGCTGCGCCACCACAGCCGACCCAGCGTCCACAGGCCAGCGCACGCCATCAGGGCGACCACGATCAACAGGCGTCGTTTGCCGCCGTTGCCGCTGCCGCCGTTGCGGGAAACGGGCTCGCTCATGGAGAGGCGGGCGCCATCGTTCCGGACCGGGTCATGCGGTCGCCTCGGCGGGTTGGCTCGCGTCCTGCCGTTCCGCTGGCTGGATGGCGGTCAGACGTTTGCCGAGTCCGCCCCACAGACGATAACCACCGTCGACGGTGATGGTCTGGCCCGCGATCCACGCCGCTTCCGGCTGGCAGAGCAGGGCGACCGCGTTCGCGGTGTCCTCGACGGTGGTCATGCGCTCCGGCCCCCACGGCGAGATCGACAGCTCCTGCTTCTCGCGATAGGCGTAGTCCGGGCGTACCCGCAGCACATCGGTCTTGACGAAACCGGGACGGATGCAATTGGCGACGATCCCGTACGGTGCGAGTTCGTACGACAGATACTCGGTGAGCGTTTCCACGCCTGCCTTCGCGACCGCGAACAGGCCCACCTTCGGACTGACCCGGGTCGTCGTCGAATTGGTGATGGTGATGAAACGTGCGCCCTCGCGATCGCGCATCAGCGGAATCGCGTACTTCGCCAGCAGCCAGGTGGCGCGCGAGTTGGTGTCCTGCACGAACTGCCAGTCCGACAGCGAGGCCTGTTCGAGCATCGCGTACTTGGTCGCCGCGGCGTTCGCGACCAGGATGTCGAGGCCGCCGTGCAACTGGCCCACGCTCGCCAGCAGCGCCTCGATCTCCTCCGGCTGCGAGAGGTCCGCCTGATGCACGCTCGCCTCCACGCCCAGTGCCTGGAGCTCCTTCTGCAGCTCGCGGGCGGGGGCCGGGCGGTCGACGTAGTTGATGCAGACCTTGCAGCCCCACGAGGCCAGCTTGCGGGTGATGCCGGCGCCGATGCCGCGCGAGCCGCCGGTGATCAGGGCGACCTTGCCCTGCAGTGGTTGAAATGTCCCTTGCATGTCGTTCGCTCCTTGCTTCGTTGAATGACGGGGTGGATCGGTCGACGTCTCCGGTCGGAGACGCGTCCGCATCGGGTGCGATGCGGACGCGGCAACGTCAGAGGATGTTCGCCAGATGCGTTTCCTCGACGCCGGTGAAGGCCTCGTGGTCTTTCTCCGGATAACGCCGGTATTCGATCGCGTAACCTCCGCTTTCGAGGAGTTGCGCGATCCGTTCGGAAAATGCCGGGGGCACGATCCGGTCGCGATCGCCGTGGCCGATCCAGACCCGGGTGTTCACGCTTTCCGCGGTGCGGGTTTCACGCAGGTTGGCCTGGCGCAGCAGATACGGCGCATACAGCGCCATGCCGCCGATCGCCTGCCGGCGGCGCAGGCCGACGATCAGGGCCAGTGCCGCGCCCTGCGAGAAACCCGCGAGCACGACGTGTTCGGGGCCGACCGCACGCGCCTCTTCGTCGACGACCTCGTCGACCTGCTGGATGGCCGCCTCCAGGCCCTGCGGATCGGCTTCGGTGAGATTCCATCGACGCTGTTCGAACCAGACCGACTGCAACGCGTCCTGATCGAACGCCTGACGCGCGGGCGCCTGCAGGAAGACATTGCGGACGCCCCGTTCGGGCAGATGGAACTCCTGCACCAGTGGCTCGAAGATCCGGCCGTCCTGTCCGATCCCGTGGAGCCAGATCACGGTCTTGCGGTGGGTGTCGGCCGGTTCAATGCGAATGGCATCGACACCGCTCATGACGCGACGGCCTCCCGCGGGGTCTCCGGCCTCGAAAAGACCATCGAGGCGTATTGCCCGCCGAATCCGAACGAGTTCTTGATGATCGTTCCGATCGGACGTTCGAGGGGAGTGAGCGAGGTGAGCACGTTGCACTCGGGATCGGGTTCGGTGCAGGTCACCACCGGGGGCACCACGCCGCGGCACAGGGTCAGGGCGGCCGCCACCGTTTCCACCACGCCGGATGCCGCCGAGCCGTGTCCGGTCAGGGATTTGACCGCGGACACCGGAATCCGCTTCATTTCCTCGCCGAAGACCCGATGCATCGCGGTCGCCTCGGTCAGATCGTTGAGCTTGGTCGACGTGCCGTGCGCGTTGATCGCGTCGATGTCCGTCGGTGCGAGTCCCGATTCGCGCAACGCCGTGCTCATGACCCGTTCGACCATGTCGATGCTCGGCGCGGTGACATGGGCGGTGTCGACGCCGATGCCCCAGCCGTTCACCACCGCATGCGCGCTGCCGATGCCGCGACGCCGCGCGTGCGAGGCGGTTTCGAGCACGATCGCACCCGCGGATTCGTTCATGACCATGCCGGTGCGACGGCGGTCGAACGGTGTCGACGAGAATTCCGGCGCGCCCTTCCAGCGCGACAGCGCCATCAGCTGCGCATACTGCGCGACCACGTAATGGTTGCTGCGCGAAACGCTGACCGCGACCACGGCCATGTCGGCCTTGCCGGTCCGCAGCAGGCGGGTCGCCTCGGCGATCGCGCGCAGCCCGCCGGAGCAGGTCGCTTCCAGTCGCGTCGACACCACCGGGCTGCCCAGCCGGGCCGAGATTTCGGACACGAAGGGCGTGGCGTCGATCGTGTCCGGCTGCACGGGCGTGGTGCGCAGTTCCGCGATCATCGCCGCGGTGTCGTTGCCGTGTTTTTTCCGCCGCAGCGCGAGTTTCTTCATGTGCGCGGCGTAGTCCTCGGGGAACGAACCGCTGCTGCCGGGCCACACCCGCGACCAGACCAGCGCCGCGGGGCGCGACAGCCCGCCTTCGAACGCAGCGTCCTTGAGCGCCTGATCGACGCTCGCGTGCAACATCACGTCGCCCCACGAGCGCTCCTTGCGCCCCCATTGCGACAGGATCGATTCGCGCACATCGTCCGGGATCCAGCCGCTGACCCAGCCGCAGGGCAACTCGGTCAGGTCCATTCGGGTGTCCACCCGCAGGCCGGATTTTCCCTGCAGATTCGCGTCCCAGAAACTCCCGACGCTGCCGCCGATCGGAGTGACGACGCCCATGCCGGTGATGACGATCTCTTCCGTGTTCATGCGAACCTCCTGGTCAGCAGCGCCGCGCCGGCGGCGCTGTTCGGTCCATAACCGATCGCGGTGATGAAGGCGGTGTCGGCGTCGGCGAGTGGTCTGCTCTCGCCGACGACGAAATCGATGTCGCCGGTGATCGCGGGATCCGGAACCCGGAGCAGTCCGATCGGCGGCAACCGTTTGCGTGCCAGCGATTCGATCGCCAGCGCCATGTCGATGAGTCCGCTGCATTCGAGCGTGCCGCCGATCGTGCCCCGACTGCTGCTCACCGGTGTTCCGGCGAGGTGCGGCGCGGCGATCGCGCATTCCTCGCGATCGGAGGCGACCGATCCGGCGCCGCTCGCCCACCAGGTGTCCGGTCGCGTCTCGCGCCCATCCAGCACGTTGCGGACGACCGCGTCGAATGCGTCCGCGCGGCGCGCCGCGCTGAGCGTGTCGCAGGC
>JAYRTK010000171.1:0-7305 GCA_041919595.1 Lysobacteraceae bacterium | reverse complement strand
TCGGTGTCGTCATCGCGGCGGCTCCGGAGACGCCCGCATCGGGGGCGTTGGCGCTTTGGCAACTGGTCAGGGTGGCGAGCATCATCAGGGCGGCCATCGGGAAAGTGCTTCGGTCCATGGGGCACATGTATCTCATGCGGAAGACGTGCCGGGAATTCGGCGGTGCGCGTGCCCCCTGCGCGCGATCCCGGGTGCGAGCGACCGCACGCTGCCTATATAACGGCCCCGGGGCGGGAATCGTCGATGAATCCGTTGAAATGCGAAATACGTCGCAGTTTTATGCGGTCGATCGAATGCCGCCGCCGCGCCGCTGCCGAAATTCCCGCTGGCCTCAGCCGTGCCTGGCGATGAAATCGCGGACCTGCGGATAGACCTGGTCGCGCCAGCGACGCCCGCTGAAGATGCCGTAGTGGCCGGCGCCCTGCGCGGTGAGGTGGACCCGGTGCGTTTCGGGGATCCCGGTGCAGAGCTGGTGCGCGGCGCGGGTCTGGCCGACGCCGGCGATGTCGTCGAGTTCGCCCTCGATGGTCATCAGCGCGGTGTCGCGGATCGCCGACGGGGTCACCCGTTCGCCGGCCACGTCCCACAGCCCGCGCGGCAGCAGGTGCTGCTGGAACACCACGCGCACCGTGTCGAGGTAGTACTCCGCGGGCATGTCCAGCACCGCGTTGTACTCGTCGTAGAACCGTCGATGCGCATCGGCGTCGTCGAGGTCGCCCTTCACCAGGTCCTGGTAGAAATCCCAGTGCGACATGACGTGCCGTTCCGGGTTCATCGCGATGAATCCCATGTGCTGCAGGAAGCCCGGATACACGCGTCGACCGCGGCCGGGATAGTTGGCCGGGACGATGTGGATGAGATTCTGCTCGAACCACCACAGCGGTTTCTGGGTGGCGAGATTGTTCACTGCGGTCGGCGATTCGCGGCTGTCGATCGGCCCGCCCATCATCACCAGCGAACGCGGCGTGGCTTCGCCGCGCGCGGCCATCAGCGAGACTGCGGCCAGCACCGGGACGGTCGGCTGGCAGACGCTGATCACGTGCAGTTTCTCGGCGCCGATGTGGCGGATGAACTGTTCGATGGTGGCGACGTAGTCGTCGAGCGTGAAGGCGCCGTCGTCCTTCGACACCATGCGCGCGTCGACCCAGTCGGTGATGTAGACCTTGTGGTCGCGCAGCAGGGTCTGCACGGTATCGCGCAGCAGCGTGGCGTGATGCCCGGACAGCGGCGCGACCACCAGCACCGACGGGTCGTTCTTCAGATCGGCGACGCCGACGGTCTCGTCGGAGAAACGCTTGAAGCGCAGCAGGCGGCAGAACGGCGTGCGCAGCACTTCGCGCTCCACCACCGGATAGGTGCGCCCGTCGCTGGTGACGCTGTGGATGCCGAATTTCGGTTTCTCGTAGTCCTTGCCGATGCGGTAGAGCAGTTCGTAGCCGGCGGCGACGCGCGCGGCGTGCGGCAGGTTCGACAGCCAGCTTCCGGGCGCGGAAAACATGCGGGCGTTGGCTTCGGCCCAGTAGGTCATCGGCGCCATCCAGGCGCGGCCCAGCTCGTGCATCTGGTAGAGCAGCATCGGAGACCCCCTGTTCCGGCAACTGGATGGTGCGACGCAGCATAACCGATCCGGTGGCGGGGGATGCGCGGGCTGGCCTCGCTCGGGGATTGCGTTACGCTCGTCGCATGGCCGCACGAGACGAAGACATCGCCTGGTTCATGGAACTGCTGGCGCCGATCGGCCGGATCACCGCGCGCCGGATGTTCGGCGGGACCGGTTTCTACGCCGACGGCCTGATCGTGGCCCTCGACATCGGAGGCACGCTGTATCTCAAGGCCGACGACGTGAGCCGGGCACGGTTCGCGGATGCCGGCGGTCGGCCCTTCGTCTACGCGGGCAAGGGGCGGTCGGTCACCGTGCGCTATTGGACCCCGCCCGACGAAGCGATGGATTCGCCCGAAGCGATGCGGCCCTGGGCACGTCTCGCGCTGGATGCGGCGCTGCGCAGCGTCGCCACCGGGCCGGTCAGGCGGCCGAAGCGGCCGCCGGGGCGCCCGACGCAATCCGGGTAGCGTGGGCCTCGACCCGCGGCCTTGCTTTCACGAAGAACGGCCGCCGGGGACCGCCCTGCCGAGGATTCAGGCGCCGAGCTCCAGCGCCGCGGCATCGCCCGCCAGCGTCGGCGACAGCCAGCAGTGAGAGCCGACGAAGCGGAAACCGACCGCCTCGAACCGTTGCCGGTAGAACCGCGCCGGACGGGCGTGGAAACCGACGTCGTCGCCTTCGGTGTCGTCTTCCTTCGTGAAGAGTTCGAGAAACGCCACGCCCGCACAGAGTTCCGCGAGGCCGGGCAGGCCGCGCGCCAGTTCGCGGGTGGGCAGGTAGTGCAGGACATCGCTGCAGATCAGCAGGTCGACCGGCGGACAGGGGCGCAACACGGCGAAATCGCCGAACTGCGCGAAATGCAGATCGCGCTTCGCACCGTAGCGCCGGACCGCGTACTCGCTGCTGTCGAAACCGAGGTAACGCGCCTTCGGTCGCAGTTTCAGCAGCGGCGCGCGCCATGCGCCTTCGCCGCAGCCGATGTCCAGCACCGTGCGCAGCGGGCGCTCGAGGTGGTATTCGGCCATGGCCACCGCGAGCGCGACCTTGCGCTGCAGCCGGGCCGCATCGCCGATCCCGGCCTTGCGGTACCACTTGTCGAAATAGGCGCGGTCGTAGGTTTTCGGGCGTGTCATGCGGAGCCGATCAGCAGGGACGTCATCGACAGCGAGCCGATCACGTCGTCGTTGAAGAATTCCAGCGCATCGCCGTCGCGGGCCAGCGCCAGTGCGTAGAGCAGGGGAATGTAGTGCTCGGGCGTCGGAATCGACAGCCGTGCATCCTCGCCCAGCGCGGGCCAATCCGCCAGCGCGGCGAGGTCTCCGGCGCGGATCAGCGCGTTGACGCGATCGCGGAAGCGCAGCGCCCACGGCAGCGGCGCGGGATCGTGCCAGCGGAACAGACGCAGGTTGTGGACGATGTCGCCGCTGGCGACCACCAGCACGCCTTCGTCGCGCAGTGGCGCCAGACGTCGTGCGAGTTCTGCATGCCAGAGGCCGGGGCGACGCGGATCGATGCCGAGTTGCACGATCGGCACGTCCGCATCCGGATACATCGGTCGCAACACGCCCCAGGCGCCGTGATCGAGGCCGCGATCGGGATCGATGCGCGCGCCGCCGTCTTCGCCCAGCAGCGTCGCCACGCGCTGCGCGAGGACGGGATCGCCGGGCGCCGGATAACGCACGTCGAACAGCGCCTGCGGAAATCCGCCGAAATCGTGGATCGTCGGTGGTGCCGCATGGCCGGTGAGCCGGGGCCCCGGCGTCTCCCAGTGCGCCGACACGCACAGGATCGCCCGCGGTCGCGGCAGGCGTTCGCCCAGCGCGCGCCAGGCCCGCGACCAGGCGTTGTCCTCGATGGCGTTCATCGGCGAGCCGTGGCCGAGAAACAGGACCGGCTGTGTCCGTCCGGGGGCGACGCCGATGGCGGTCATGTGCGCCTCGCAGGATCGATGCGGAAGGGCGTCAAGTATTGCCGGCAGGGGGATGATGACACCAGATCCAGCGCGCGGCACGCACCGTATTGGCATTGAGTCGGGCGACGCGCTCGGCATTCTGATAGCCGCCGGCCACGACGAAGACGATGGGGATCGCGCGCGTGCGCGCCATCCGGAACACGGCGAGATCGCGCGCGAACAGTTGTCGCGTGGTCAGTCCGACCTGGCTTTTCGGATCGTTCTCGTGGCAATCGGCGCCCGCCTGGTAGACCAGGAGATCCGGGCGGTGCGCATCGACGAGCGTTTCCGTTTCGCGCAGCGCTTCCAGATACGACTGGAAGCCCTGCTCGCGCACGCGCACCTGCATGGCCCAGGAGCGGATGCCGCCGCGGCATCCGAAGCGCGTGCCGAAGATCGATACGTTGTAGAGATTCGGCAGGCGGGCCGCGAATTCCTCGGTCCCGTTGCCGCCGTGCTCATCGCAGTCGACGACCATCACGCGCCGGGTCGGTGCGACGTGCGCGAGCAGCGCGAGACCGTTGAGCGGGCAGTAGCCGCTGCCCGATGCGGGCACCGCGTGATGGAAACCGCGCGCGATGTTCATCGCGATGCCCTGGCTGCATGCCGTCTCCGCCGCCGCGAGTTGTCCGCCGAGCATCGCGAGAGTGGCGTCGCGCACCGCGGGCGACCAGGGAATGCCCTGGCGCGACGCCATCGGTTCGATGCCGTCCAGGAACGCCCGCAGATAGGCGTCGTCGTGCAATCCGGACAAATGCTGCAGCGCGATCCGCTGCGGTGCGTGGAGGTCGATCAGCCGCAATCGCTCCAGCCGCGATGCGGTGACGCCCAGCCGCGCCAGCAGCGGGACATCGGCGGGCGCATATTCCGGATGGAAGAAGGCGGGGATGCGCATCGTCGTCCGCTCAGCGCGTCGCCAGCCGTCCGAGCGCGAAATCCCGCAGATGCTCGATGGTGGTGGTGGCCGGGGAAAGCATGTCGCTGCGCAGTTGCGATTCGAACTGCGCGGAGAACGCGCGTCGTCGGACGCCCGGCGTCACCGCCAGGGTGGTCAGGCGCAGGAATCGCGCCTGCTCGATCACGGCGAGCGGATAGACACGGCCGCAGTCGATCTCGCGGATGGGCGTCGCCTGTTCGGGATAGCGCAACGCGAACAGCGCGCCCGGCGGCAGGGTCACCCCGCAGATGGCCACCGGCGCGATCGCCATGGCCGAATGCGATTCGCCCAGCGCCATCTTCTCGACCAGCAACGGACGCCCCTCGCCGTCGACGAACAGGTTCACCCGTCCACCGCGACGCACCCGTCCGTGGGCGATTTCGAGAAAGAATTCTTCCGCCTGCGAGCAACTGCCGATCTCGGGCTTTTCGCGCATTTCCGGCATCGATGGCGCCGTGCCCGCGGCAGGGACCAGCAACGGCCGCAGCAGCGCCATTAGCAAGCGGCTTTCCTCGCGCTGCAATGTGGCGGCGATGCCATCGAGCGCGCCCGGAAGCGCGGCCAGCCGGGTCGCGAGCGCCCGGGGCTGCAGGTCTTCGACGATCGCGGGATCGCAGTGGTCCAGTCGACGCCAGCCCTGCGCCCAGCCTGCGGCGATGGCCTGGCGGGCCAGCGATTCGGTCTGTTGCCGCGGCCATTCGGCGAAGAGGCCGAATTCCGCCGCGTCTTCCGCGCTGCGCGGCTGATTGACGAACGTGGACAGGAAACGGGTCGCCTGGGTGTAACCGCAGCCGCGGCGTTCGGTGCGATGGCTCGGATGCTCGTCGAGCATCTCGCACAGGATCCTGTGCAGGCCGAGTCCGGCCTGCGCGAAGGCGGAGACGAACTCGTGCGCGTCGGCGTTCACGTATCGGCGTTCAATCGAGCGAGAGCAGCAGGGCGCGGACCAGATGCGACGTCTGTTCGCGATCGCGCGCGTCGAAGGTGAAGACCGGGATCGGCGGACCGCAGCGACGGACCGCCTGGCGGACGGTGTCCATGCGGAACCCGCGGCTCAGGTCGGTGCGGGTGATGCCGATCACCAGCCCGGCTCCGGCGGAAATCTCGCGGATCGAGCGGATCCAGTGCTCGCATTCGCTCGAGATGGAAGGGCTGTCGCCCGGCAGGACCACGACCACGCCGAGCGCGCCTTCGAGCACGAGCGGTCGCATGTGCGAGAAGTGTTCCTGGCCCGGTAGCCCGTAGATGTGCAGCGGGGTCCCGTCTTCCAGCAGCACCGGTGCGAAGTCGAGCGCGACCGTGGTCGTGGTCTTCTCGCCCATCGCGCCGTCCGTCAGCGGCATTTCCGTGGAAACGGGCGCGCAGTCGGACAGCGACCGGATGGCCGTGGTCTTGCCTGCGCCGACCGGGCCGGCGAATACCAGTTTTGCGCTTTCGAATGACACGGTCGTCTGCTCTGTGGGTTCTTTTCAAGCCTCGCCGCGGATGCGGGAGAGGCGGGTCCTGTTCGAATACGGTTTCGGTGATCGGGCCGTGGTGTCTCAGTCGCGACCGAGGCCGAATCGCTGGGCGATGCGCGCGAGCATCCCGGAGAAGGCGCCGACGGGCTGCGCGGGCTGCGCCGATCTTGTTTCTTCGCCCGCTTCGCTCAGCAGGTTCGCCGCGCGGTAGGCCCACAGACTGGCGTTGACGTCGCGCGCATCCATGCCGCACAGCGCGCGCAGTTCGTCCGCATCGGCGGGTGCGCGCAACAGGGTTTTGGCGACCTTCAGTGCGCCGACCAGCTCCGGTGCGGAGCCGATGTCGGGCCAGTCCTTGAGCCGATACCGGCCCTTCGGGAACGCCGGCAGCTGTTCGCGACCGGAGAAGGCGGATTGCAGCAGGAAGGCTTCCAGACTGCGGTTGGCGCCATCGCCATGACGGGCGTCGGCGGAGAGATTCGTGCTGAGTGTCCACTCGCCGCTGGAGAAGGTGTCGCGCGCGGACAGCAGATCGCTGAACGTCGGCGCGTAGACCCGGCCTTCTTCGGGGCGGATGTGGACGAGGCGGCCGTTGCACGTCGCGTCGACGGCACGGCCGCTGAATTCGGGATCGGCGAGACGGCACAGCGCCGGTTGCGGCCCGGCGACGGTCGTCGGCGTCGTTTCGGTGGGAGTCGGTTGCAGCAGGTCGCGGATCGCGTGCGCGAGCGCTGGCGCCAGGCTGCCTTCGGCCGCGCAGATCAGGCCTGTCTGCTGCGCCTGTCCGGCATCGGCGGAAAACGCGAGCACGGGCGTGCCGCGACCGCGGGCGCGTTGGCATGCCTGGCGGCCGTAGGCGTCGGAGAGATCGGTCGCGAGCAGGCTGCAGCGCGTGCCGTCCCAGGCCCGTACAACGGCCTTGATCCGGTAGGCGGCCAGCAGTTGCGCCGCGATCCGGATGCGTTGTTCGATCTGGTCGTCGAGCGCGGCGATGGCGATGTCGGCGCGAAGCATGGGGTACCGGGTGAGAGGAGGGAGGGAAGGAACGACCGGAGGCATCGCAGGGATGCCTCCGGTTCGAACGCGGACCTGGCGATCAGGAGAAGTCGACGCCCTTTTCGAACGTGCGCAGCTCGTGACGGGCCATCGCCAGGTTCGACTTGGAGCGGTCCAGTACGACGTACAGGAACAGCTTCTGGTTCGATTCGAGCGGACGGATGATGTGGTACTGCTTGGTGAGGCTGATGAGGATGTCCTCGATGGTGTCGTTCAGCTTCAGATTGTTGGCGACCTTGCGCTTGGCGCGCACCACTTCGGCGTTGCCGGCGGCGGCGAGTTCGAGGTCCACGCCCGA
>JAYRTK010000170.1:0-7378 GCA_041919595.1 Lysobacteraceae bacterium | reverse complement strand
CGCAGCTCGATGTAGTTGAAGATCTCGCCGTTGAACACGGTCCAGACGGTGCCGCGGGGGTTGCGGATCGGCTGGTCGCCGGTGGACAGGTCGATGATCGACAGCCGCGCGTGGGCCAGGCCGACATGATCCGCGGTATGGAATCCGTAGCCGTCGGGGCCGCGATGGGCGAGGGTGCGGATCATCCGCTCCAGCAACGAGTGCGCCGTTTCAGGGCGCACGTCAGGCCCGTTGAATCCCGCGATTCCACACACGTCTGGTTGTCCCCTGTCTGATCTGCCGAGCGGATCCGCCGAGCGGTTCCGCGCCTCGGCGACATGCCGTTTGCCGGGCGAACGGAAAAACCGGGGACGGGCAGCCAACCGCCTTCGCGGCGGTCAGCGTTTCCCGGTCAGCGCTTCTTCGCAGGCGCGCAGTGTATCCGCTGCGACCGCGTCCCAGCCGCGCGAGAAGCGCCGCGACAGCGCGGTGTCGTCCCAGTCGCGGTCGAGCGCGTCGCGCAGCCCGCCGGCGAGCGCCGCGGGATCGCGCGCGGGCACCAGCAGACCGCAGTCGTCATCGACCACTTCGGGAATGCCGCCGACCGGCGTCGCCACCACCGGGCGTCCGCAGGCGAGGGCCTCGACCAGGACGTTCGGATGGCCTTCGGAATAGCTGGGCAGGGTCACCAGCGTCGAGGCCGCCATCCAGCGCGCGACGTCCTGCGGTCCCTGCGGTCCGGGCAGATGGATGCGCAGTCCCGGTGTCGCCGCGATCCGCGCCTCCAGTTCGGCGCGCATCGGGCCGTCGCCGACCAGCGCCAGTTGCAGATGCGGGCGCTGCGGCGCCAGCGCGATCGCGGCGTCGAGCAGTTCGCGCAGCCCCTTCTCCGGGACCAGCCGGCCGACGTAGACCACCAGTTCGGCGTCGGCGTCCAGACCGAGCACGACGCGGGCGTCGGCGCGCGGGCGCGGGTGGAAGATCGCGGCGTCGCAACCATTCGGGATCGCGCGGATGCGCGCCGGATCGGCATCGTAATCGCGCACCGCGACCCGGCCGAGATCCTCGCTCACCACCAGGATGCGCTGCGCGGCGTGCAGCACAGGACGGGTGAGGCGCTTGCTGATCGCATCGCGCACGCGCAGATCCGACCCGCGCGCGCCGACCACCAGCGGCAGGCCCGCGCGCCGCGCCGCGCGCATCGCGCCATACGCGTCGGGATACAGCCAGTACGACAGCACCACGTCGGGTGCGAACGCACGCAGCGGCGCATGCAGGGCCCGGCCGCACAGCATGCCGTTGAAGGGCCGGCTGACCAGCGGCAATGCGGGATAGTCGAGATAGCGCGCATCGCAGCCGGGCACCTCGTGCGCGGGATCGGAGGCCCGGAACAGATAGCTGCGCGGCCTCGCCCAGCGCGGGTAGGTGGCGACCGGGCTGATCACACGCACATCGGCGAGTTTCGACAGCTCGCGCACGGTCTGATGGATCGGCCGGCCGCGATTCGGTTCCCCGGCGATCGGGAACTGCGAGGTGACGATCAGCAACCGCATGCGCGACGGCTCGCGGAAGCGGCGATGCACCGTGGCGCGCATCGCGACGGGCGTTGTCCTTTCCCGGTCTGCGAATTCGTTGATAATTCGGGGCTTCGTGTCATCGGGGGGACGTCGTGCAGCATGGGAAGGTCGTGCCTGCGGGCGGGGCGGCACCAGCGCGCATGGGCGAGCTCGATGCCCTGCGCGGACTCGCCGCGCTCGGCGTGGTCGTGTTCCATTACACCACGTTCTATCAGCAGGAGCAGGGCCATCTGCAGCCGCTGGGTTTCGGTTTTCCGGCCGGCAATTACGGCGTGCACCTGTTCTTCCTGATCAGCGGTTTCGTGATCTTCATGACCCTGGAACGCACCCGCACCGCGATGGATTTCGTGGTCTCGCGGTTCTCGCGGCTGTTTCCCGCCTACTGGGCCGCGATGGCGATCACCGCGGCGACGGTCTTCGCGATCGGTCTGCCCGAGCAGCGATTGCCGGCGACCCATCTGCTGGCCAATCTGACGATGATGCAGGAGATCCTCGGTTTCGAGCATCTCGACGGCTCCTACTGGACGCTTCAGGTGGAGCTGTTCTTCTACGCGCAGATGCTGCTCTGGTGCATGCTCGGTCAGCTCAGGCGCATCCCCTGGGTGATCCTGGCCTGGTTGGCGATGACCGTGGCCTACGCGCTGACCGCGCAGCGGCACATGCATTTTTCCTACACCCTGCGCGAGCTGCTCTTGCTGCGCCATATCCCGTTCTTCGCGCTGGGCATCCTGTTCTATCGCATCCATGCCCGATCCGGCGACATGCGCGTCGATCTGGCCCTGATCGCGCTGTCGCTGGCGACGATCGGCATCGCCTACGACCGGGCCTATCTCGTCGCCGCGCTGGTCTGCGTCGCGATCTTCGGCCTGTTCGTCAGCGGGGCGCTGCGCTGGCTGCGCGCGGCGCCGTTCGTGTTTCTCGGCGGCATTTCCTATTCGCTGTATCTGCTGCATCAGACGATCGGTTTCGCGCTGATCCATCGGCTGGAGGCCGCGGGTGTGCCGAGTCTCGCCGCGGTCGCGCTGACGATGGCGGTCGCGCTGGCGTTGGCGACGGTCTTGACCCATCTGATCGAGCGGCCGGCGATGCGGGCGTTGCGCGATGGTTGGCGCCGTCGTCGCACGGCGTCACGCGGGCGGCGGTAGCGCGGGCCCACACCGTCGGGCCGGCTTGGCATGAGCGCTTCGATCACTCGCCGAAGGTGAGGTCGAGTCCCCGGCGCACGCCGACGCGCGGGGCCCAGCCGAGCACGTCGCGCGCGGCCCTCGTGTCGAAATTCGCCAACGGGCGCAGCGAACGTACCCGGTAACGGGTCAGCGGCACGTCGCGCCCGAGCACCTTGCCCAGCAGTTCCACGCCGATGGCCAGACAGAGGAACACCCACTGCGGTACCCACATCAGTTTCAGATGGTCGCCGAGCTTCGCCTTGCACCGGCGCAGGTAGGTGTCGCGATCGACCGAATCGGGATCGACCAGATTGAACGTGCCGCCGAGCGCGCGCGGTGATTCCGCGGCCTGCAGCAGGGCATCGACCACATCGTCGCGATAGACCAGGGGCAGGACCTGCGAGCCGCTGCCGATCGCGATCCAGCGTCCGGCCAGCGCGATCGTTCCGTTCGGTGTGACCTGTTCCGCACCGGGGCCGAAGATCTGCCCGGGGCGCAGGATCACCGCGGGCAGACGCTGCTCGGCGATGGCCGCGGCGACCATGCGTTCGGCGGTCAGCTTGGTCTGGGTGTAGGCGCCGCGCAGTTGCGGGTGCGGTTCGAAGCGATAGTCCTCGGTCAGCACGTCGCCGTTGCGACGGCCGGCATGGTCGAACACGCTCATCGAACTGACGTAGACCAGTCGCGGACTGCCGTGTCTGCGGCAGGCATCGAGCACGTTGCGCGTGCCCCAGAGGGTGCCGGCCTCGAAGTCGCGCGGACCGCCGCGCATCGCCGCGCCGACGTGATACACGATGCCGGCGCCGGCGACCGCATGATCGACGATCCGCGGATCGCCGAGATCGCCGATCACGACCTGGATGCCGGTGTCGTCGCGGAACGCCGCGACCGGACGACGCACCAGCACGCGCACGGTCTCGCCCCGCGCGCGCAGGGCGGCGACCACGGCGCGGCCGAGGAAACCGGCGGCGCCGGTGACCAGCGCGTCGGCCGTCGGCAGAGCGGTGTAGCGCGCGCCCAGTTGCTGCCGTCGCAGGCGATCGGGATCGGCGCACAGTGGATCAAGCAGCCGCGCGATGCGCAGGCCGTCCTCGCCCGTGAACGGTGGCGGCGCGTCTTCCAGGATCGCTTTCGCGAAGGCTTCCGCACCGCGCTGGATGCCGGGCGAGGGCTTGAGCCGACCGGTCGCGAACCGCAGCACGTTGAGCGGAATCCGCACCACGTCCTTCGCCGCGCTGAAGAACGCGTTGAGGATGATGCCGATGAACTTCGGTCCCGGCAGCACGCGATGGATGCGGCAGGTCTGGGTGAACCGGTCCACTTCGATGATGCCGCGGGTGCCGCGCACGATCAGCCGGTTCTCCATCGGCCGCGCGTTCCACGACAGCAGCAGCCGGCCGATGCCGCGCGCGGTCTGCGCCTGCGCCTGCCATTCGTCGAAACCGAGATTCGGATCGGCGCCGCGCGACTGGAAGCGCACCTCGGCCTGCGCGATGGGTCCGAGGAAAGCCTCCAGGGTGTAGAACCCGTGCACGCCGAGATCGCGGAACGGATACGAGCCCTGGCTGACCATGCCCGGCAGCGGGCCTCCGGCGTAGGGCGGATACTCGGAATTGCGGAGGATGTCGACCGACAGGACTTCGCCGATGTCGCCGTTGCGTGCCGCCTCCAGCGCCCGCATCAGCATCGGATCGAACAGGTCGGAGTGATTGACTCCGAGCCGCAGTCCGGTCTCGCGCGATTTCGCGAGCATCGCCTCGCAGTCGGCGGCGCTGTCGGCCATGGGTTTTTCGACCAGGACATGACAGCCCATGTCCATCGCCTGGATCGCCAGCGTCGCGTGCGAGGCCGGTGGCGTCAGCACGTAGACGACGTTCGGCCGGGCGTCGGCAGGCATGGCCTCCACGAGTTCGGCGAGCGATCCGGCGATCCGTCCGATGCGGAATCGTTTCGCCAGCGTTTCCGCGGCGCTGGTGTTGCTGTCGCACAGTCCGACGACCTCGACGCGATTCAGTCGGGTCAGCGCGGCGAGGTGATGGGTGGCGACGTAGCCGGCGCCGATGACGGCGACGCGGAGTGTTCGGGAAGCGGAGACGGTCATGAACGTGCTGCGGAAGAAGAATTCGGGAAAAGACGCGCCGCCACTTCGGCGAGCACTGCGTCGACGCGCGCGTCCCAGGTCTGGTCGGCGACCGCGGCCATGCGCGCCGCGATCGCTTCGGGCGTGTTGTCGCGCACGGCATCGTCGAGTGCGGCGAGATAGGCCTCGCGACCGTCGACCAGCCGGACCCAGCGCGCGAACTTCTCGATCTCCGGATTGCGCACGCTGACCACGGCCTTGCCGGCAGCCAGATACTCGCGGAGCTTGAGCGGGTTCGCGTTGGCGACCTGGCGGTTGAGCCGGTAGGGAATGATCGCGGCGTCGAAGGCCTTCGACCACGACGGCAGCGTCGGGTACGGCTGCGGGCCGGCGAGCGTCACGTTGGGCAATGCGCGCAGGCCATCGACGTTCACGTGGGCATGGCCCACCAGCAGGAAATGCCATTGCGGACGCTGTTGCGCCAGCCATTCGATCAGCGGCACGTCGATCCATTCGTGGATCGAGCCGATGTAGCCGACGACCGGATGCGGCAGGTCGCGGCCGAGGTCGGGCGTCGCGGTCGCCGGATCCTGCGCCTTCGCGAACAGGTCCACATCCACGCCATGCGGCGAGAACACCGTCTGCGGGTTGAGCGCGCGCTTGGCGTCGAGCAGTGCCGGCGGCGCCACGCACAGCAGATCGGCGCGTCGCGAGAGGGCTTCGTCGCGCTGCGCGATCAGTGCAGCATCCACGCCGGGATGCGCGGCGTAATCGTCGATGCAGTAGTAGACGACGAGGTCTTCGCCGAGCCGCCCGGCATGCACGCCCGGATGCGGCACCACGAACCAGGAAATGCGTTTGCGGATCCCGGCCAGCCGCAGCGCGCGGCGCACGGCCCAGCGCCCGGACAGGCGATTGAACGCCTCCACGCCGGGCAGGCGCCGGAACGGCAACTGCGGCACGGTGCAATGCCACAGCCCGTCGGCGATCCGGGTCGGGCGTCTGAACGCGGCCAGCAGTTTGCGCACGGCGCGTTTCAGGTCGCGCCCGGAGGTGTTTGGCGCGCGCATGCCGGGCGAATCCACGTACAGCACCGGCATCCGGCGCGCGAGGCGGGTCGCGACGTGATGGCTGCTGGTGCGGTTTTCCGCGTACCAGTCGTTGCCGAAGTAGACGATGCCGTAGTCCGCGAGCGGCGTGGAGGCGCGCTCATTCATCCCGCCACCATCCGATCAGCCAGGCGGTGCCGCCGTGCCAGATCCAATCCCTGTGCAGCCCCGGGATCGCGTCCAGATGCGGACCGATGCGGCCGCAGGCCGGCGCGAAGAAGGTGATCAGGCCATTGCGGCCGAGATGGCGCATGCGTGCGATGGTCCTGTCCGGTTCGCTGAGGTAGTAGAGCACCTCGCAGGCGGTGACCAGATCGAAGCGGTGACGCTGATCGCCCCATGGTTGCCCGAAAATGTCGGTGGCCTCGAACTGCGCCCGCGGCAGGCGCCTGCGCGCTCGTTCGATCGCCTGGGCGCTGACGTCGACGCCGTACTGTTCATCGCTGAGGGTCGCGAGATATTCGGTCTGGTGGCCTTCGCCGCAGCCCAGCTCCAGCACCGATCCGACCCGGCCGAACGCGTTCTCGATCACCCGGTTGGTGGCCTCGAAGCGCGCGCGTTCGAGCGCGGACCCCATGTTCCAGGGGTCTTCGACGTTGTAGGCGAGATCGAGGCGACCGAAGTTGTCGCTGCCGCCGACGCCGCGCAGGGCGTACTTCATCCACAGGCGTCGGCGCGCCTTGCGCAGCAGTGCGGTCGTCTTGTCGAACACCGGTGTCTCCGTTGCGGTCGCGGTTTCAATCGCAGCCGCGATCGGCGGCGGAGAGGGCGGGTGTCGAAGGCGCGCGTTCGGTCGCGACCGGCAGCGGCCGCAGCGGCGAGCTGTACCAGTCCACGACCCGGTCGCAGCGGAAATCGACCCAGGACGGGCCGTAGTGCCAGCGCAGCGCATGCATGTCGAGCGGTTCCCCCAGAATGTCCCGCACGGTGTTCCTGTCCATCCCCGATGCGATCGCGGTCGCCGATGCGGCTGTCGCGGGCGCGCGGATGGCGCGCGCCGCAGGCGCGGCAGTGGAGGCTTCGGCGGAGCCGCCGTGGCCGTCGTCATGTCCGTCGTCGACGTCCCGGACGCCCGAAAGCGCCGCGATCACGGTCGCCGCGGTCATCGCGATCAGGACGGTCGCGAACATCCAACGCGGGATTCTGCCAAAACCGGCCGCGGGGTCCGTTTCTTCCGCTGCGTCGGCCCGTCGCCAGGTGCGATGGTCGGAACTCGTCCGATCGAGCGACGCGTGCGTTGCCGCGTCGACGGGTGTCATCGTCGGCGACGCGGCGCCGGCGTTCGCCGTGCCCGGCATGCGTCCGAAACGGGCGTGGAAATCGACGGCGGCGTCGTACAGCCGGTTCAATTCCTGCAGGCGTCCGGTATCCTCTGCGCTCCCGCCCAGGTCCGGATGCAGTTTCGACACGCGTCGCCGCCATGCGGTCCGCAGTTCGGCGGGCGAACAGGCCGCGTTCACCCCGAGT
>JAYRTK010000169.1:6330-7424 GCA_041919595.1 Lysobacteraceae bacterium | reverse complement strand
CAACGCCGCCGAACAGGCCGCGGTCGGCGCGATCTGGCGCGGGGACACCGGCGCCATCGCCCGGGTCTCGGCCCGCTACAGCCCGCCGATGCAGCTGATCGGCAAGCTCTACCGCAAGGGCACCGGTTGGAAGGCCGAGTGGACCTTCGTCGACGGGGGGCGCGTGCTGTCGCAGTGGTCGAACGAGAACGCCGATGCGCGCGCCACGATGTCGTCCGGCGCCGACGGCGCCGCCGATGCCCTGATCCGCCGTTACGCCCGTCGCGGCGGCGGCGTGGGCGCGCCGGGCAACTATCGCGTCCGGATCACCGGCATCGACAGTGCCGACGAGTACATCCGCCTGATGAGCCACCTGCAGGAGATCTCGGTGGTGCGCAGGGTGCGTCCGGTCCACGCCGGCAGCGATGGCCTGTTGCTGGAGCTGGAGCTGATCAGCGGCCTGCCGGGCTTCCGCAGGATGATCGACGGTCGCGGCGTGCTGGTCTCTGCCGGTGACGGTACCACCGGGGTCGTCGGCAGCACCGCCGAGGGCGCTCCGGATGACGGCGAACCCGTCGTACCGACCTTCGACATGCGCTGAGCCTCCCGATGCCGAACGCGCCGAAGCCGACCGATGCGGTCGAGGACATCGCCACCTTTTTCCGCCGTCTGCAATGGGCCCTGTTGCTGGTCGGTGTCGGGTTCCTGATCTGGGTGTTGACCCCCGTGCTGACCCCGTTCGCGGCGGCGGCGCTGCTCGCCTGGATGGGCGATCCGGTGGTCGATCGCCTGCAGAAGCGCGGTTTCTCGCGCAACGGGGCGGTCGCGCTGGTGTTCACCGTGATGGTGCTGGTGCTGATCGTGCTGGTGCTGATCCTGGTGCCGGCGATCGAGAGCCAGATCGAGGTGCTCGCGCGGTCGGTCCCGGTCTGGATCGAATGGGCGGTCCGCACCGGTCTGCCCTGGGTGCAGGCCAAGGTCGGTCTGAACGTGACCGCCTGGCTGGATCCGGACAACCTGCTGGAGATGCTGCGGCGCAACTGGAAGGGCGCCAGCGGCATCGCCACCCAGGTGCTCGGCGTGGTCACCCAGTCGGGCTTCACGGTGCTGGGCTG
>JAYRTK010000169.1:0-6320 GCA_041919595.1 Lysobacteraceae bacterium | reverse complement strand
CAATCTGGTGCTCATCCCGTTCCTGACCTTCTTCTTCATGCGCGACTGGGACCTGCTGGTGCGCCGCGCCGGCGGGCTGGTCCCCCGCGATCGCATCCAGACCGTGACCCTGCTGGCGAAGGAGTCCGACGCCGTGCTCGGCAGCTTCCTGCGCGGCCAGTTCATGGTGATGCTGGCGATGGGCGTGTTCTACGCCGTCGGCCTGTGGGGCGTGGGACTGGAGGTGGGCATCCTGATCGGCGTCCTCGCCGGCCTGCTCACCTTCATTCCGTACATCGGCCCGACCACGGTCCTGGTCGGCGGCAGCATCGCCGCGCTCGTGCAGTTCGGCGACTGGCAGCATCTGGTCGGCGTGCTCGCGGTGTGGGGCGTCGGCCAGTTGCTCGAAAGCTACGTGCTGACGCCGAAGCTGGTCGGCGATCGCGTCGGGCTCGGTCCGGTGACCGTGATCTTCGCGGTGATGGCCGGCGGCACCCTGTTCGGTTTCCTCGGCATGCTGCTGGCGCTGCCGGTGGCCTCGGTGGCGAACGTGCTGATCCGCCACGCCCATGGGCGCTATGTCGCCAGCCGGTTCTATCTCGGCGAAGCGGTCACGGCGCCGAAGATCGAGATCGCCGAGGCCCACCATGCGCGACCCGCCGATCACGAGGGCCTGTCGTCGGCCCCGTCGGCGGACGACCACGGCCCGTCCACGTGAACGCACCGGTCTGAGCGAACCCGCGTGAACGAATCCGCGTCCCCGGGGCCGGCCGCGCAGTTGCCGCTGGCGCTGCGCTTTCCGCCCGATCAGCGCTTCGAGACCTTCGTCGCCGCGCCCGAGGGCGCGCTCGCGCAACTGCGCGCGCTGGCACGGGGCGAGGACGCGGGTGCGCCGCGGGTCCTGCTGGCCGGGCCCGCGGCCACCGGCAAGACCCATCTGCTGCTCGCGGCCTGCGCCGAGGCCGAGGCCGCCGGGCGCCGCACCGCCTATCTGCCGCTGGCCGCCGCCGCCGGCCGTCTGCGCGATGCGCTGGATGCCTTCGAGCACGCCGATCTGCTCGCGCTGGACGGTCTCGAAGCGGTGGCCGGTCGGCGCGAGGACGAGATCGCCCTGTTCGATGCCCACAACCGCGCCGGCGACGCCGGTCGCAGCCTGCTCTACGCCGCGCGCGCGATGCCCGACGCGCTGCCGCTGGTGCTGCCCGATCTGCGCTCGCGGTTGTCGCAATGCGCGCGGATCGCGCTGGAGCCGCTCGACGACGCCGGCCGTGCCGAGGTGCTGCGTCTGCGCGCGCAGCGCCGCGGCCTGCATCTGGACGATGCGGCCATCGACTGGTTGTTGAAACGCGTGGATCGCGACCTGGTCAGCCTCACCGGCCTGCTCGATCGCCTCGATCGCGCATCGCTGGCCGCGCAGCGCCGGTTGACGGTGCCGTTCCTGCGGAGCGTGCTCGGCGCCTGAAGCGCGTCATCCGTCGCTGCGCGATCCGCGATCCTGCAGTTCATGGTCCAGCCCCGCCAGCCGTTCCGGCGTGCCCACGTCCGTCCAGCGGCCGCGATGATGTTCCCCGGTCGCGTTGTCGCGGCCCATCGCCGCGCGCAGCAGCGGCGCGAGCTTGAAGCGCGGTGGTTTATCGCGCACGCCCGGCGCATCGCCGACGATGCGGCGCCAGTCGTCGAACAGGGTCGGCCGATAGACGCCGATGCCGGAGAAGGTCAGGCGGGTGCCGGCATCGCCGTCGACGCGATCCTCGGGTGCGGGCGCGCCGGCGAGCAGGCGGCCATCGCGCAGCAGCACGAAATCGCCGCCCGGATGGTGGTCCGGATTGTCGACCAGCACCAGATGCGCATCGCCGGCCGGTTCGCGCGGCAGCCGTGCGAAGTCGTAGTCGGTCCAGATGTCGCCGTTCACCGCGAGGAAGGGCTCCTCGCTGATCCGCAGCGTGCCCAGCAGCGGCAGGGCGTGCCACATGCCGCCGCCGGTCTCCAGCGGTGTCGGACCTTCGTGGGTGTATTCGATCCGCACACCGTAGTCGGCGCCGTCGCCCAGCGTCTCCGGGAAGCGCTGCGCGAGCCAACTGGTGTTGATCACCACATCGCGGATGCCGGCGGCCGCGAGCTTCTCCAGATGCCAGACGATGAGCGGCTTTCCGCCCGCGACCAGCAATGGTTTCGGCGTGGTGTTGGTGAGCGGGCGCATGCGTTCGCCGAGGCCTGCGGCGAAAATCAGGGCTTTCATGGCGCTGCGACATCCCCCTGTGAGCGTCCCCGACACTGTGCCACGTTGCGCCGGCCACGGACTGTGCCGTTCGGCACGCGCCCGGCACCTGGCCGGCACTTCAGCCGATCGCGAGGCGGACGTGCCGGTCCAGCAGTTCGCCCAGCGGCGCCAGTTCCGGATATTTCGGCACGACGCTGTCCAGATAGGACAGGAACCGCGGCGTGTCGGGCAGGTATTTCGGCTTGGCGTCGCGGTAGTGCAGGCGCGCGAAGATGCCCATGACCTTGAGATGCCGATGGACGCCGATCCAGTCGGCATCGCGGCGGAAGCGCGCCAGCGACGGCACCGGCAGGCCGGCTCCGGCGGCGCGGGCGTGATAGCGGTCGAGCCAGGCATCGACCCGCGCCTCGGGCCAGCTCAGGAACGCATCCTTGAACAGGCTCAGCGCGTCGTAGGCGATCGGGCCGCGCACCGCGTCCTGGAAATCCAGCACCGCCGGCCCCTGTGCGGCCGGCATCAGGTTGCGCGGCATGAAGTCGCGGTGCACCAGCACCTGCGGTTGCGACAGCGCGGCGTCGATCAGGCGGCGATGGATCAATTCCAGGCGTTCGAGATCGTCGCAGTCCAGAGTCACGCCGAGATGACGGCCGAGATACCACTCGTCGAACAGCTTCAGTTCGCGCGCCAGCAGCGCTTCGTCGTAGGCGGGCAGATCGGCGGGCGGCGGTACCGCCTGCAGACGCAGCAACTGGGTCACCGCATCGTCGAACAGCGCGTCGGCGTTGTCGGCGTCGATCGCATGCAGGTAGGTCTCGTGGCCCAGGTCCTCCAGCAACAGGAAGCCCGCCTCCGCGTCTCCGGCCAGCACCCGCGGCACGCGCACGCCGCCGGCGTCGAGCACATCGCGCATGCGCAGCCACGGCCGCACGTCCTCCTTGTCCGGGGGGGAATCCATCACGATGACGCTTCCGGCCGCCGCGCTGCCCGCATGCGGTGTTCCGGCCGCCGCTTCGCCGCGCCAGTAGCTGCGGAAGCCGGCGTCGACCGATGCGCGCTGCAGCGACAGGCCGGGATCGCCGGTGGCGGCGCGGGCCCAGGCCAGACGGGCGTCGGCGCGGGCGTCCGCGTCGGCGGGAGAGGCGATGGCGGGATCGTGGGTCATGCGGGACGGCAGGAGGGGCGAGGCCGACAGGGTAAACTGCGGGCCTGATTTTCGGGAGCGCGCGATGATCGAACTGCAGCCGGTGTTGTTGTCGGGGGGCTCCGGAACCCGATTGTGGCCATTGTCGCGCGAGGCCTATCCCAAGCAGTTCCTGCCCCTGGTCGGCGCGGACACCATGCTGCAGGCGACCTGGCGCCGGGTCGAGGCGCTGTCGTCGAAACCGCCGCTGGTGGTGGCCAACGAGGACCATCGCTTCCTGGTCGCCGAACAGTTGCGGGTGATCGGCGCGCCGACCCCGCGGATCGTGCTCGAACCGGTCGGCCGCAACACCGCGCCGGCGATCGCCGCGGCCGCGCTCATCGCCGCGCGCGACGGCGATCCCCTGCTGCTGGTATTGCCCTCGGACCATGTCGTCCGCGACGCCGAGGCCTTCCGTCGCGCGGTGCTCACCGCCGCGCCCGCCGCCGAAGCCGGCGCGCTGGTCACTTTCGGGATCGTGCCGACCGCGCCGGAAACCGGCTTCGGCTACATCCAGGCGGAAGCGGGTCAGGCGGAGGCGGGCGAGGATGTGCGCCGGGTGCTGCGCTTCGTCGAGAAGCCCGATGCCGCCACCGCGCAGCGCTATCTCGATGCCGGCGGTTATTACTGGAACAGCGGCATGTTCCTGTTCCGCGCCTCGTGCTTCCTCGATGAACTCGCGCGATTCCGTCCCGACATCCTCGACGCCGCACGCGCCGCCTGCGGGCATCTCGATCCCGACGGCGAATTCCTGCGCCTGGACAAGGCCGCGTTCGCGGCCTCGCCATCGGAATCGATCGACTATGCGGTGATGGAAAAGACCGACGCGGCGATGGTGCTGCCGGTGGAGATCGGCTGGAACGATGTCGGTTCGTGGTCGGCGCTGTGGGACGTGAGCGAGCAGGACGACAACGGCAATGCCCATCACGGCGACGTGATCGCGATCGACAGCCGCAACAGCTACGCCTATGCGCGGCGGCTGGTCGCATTGGTCGGCGTGGACGATCTGGTCGTGGTCGAGACCGACGATGCGGTGCTGGTCGCGGCGAAGGACAAGGTCCAGGAAGTGAAGCAGGTCGTCGCCCGGCTCAAGGCCGACCGGCGCAGCCAGGCCGCGCTGCATCGCGAGGTCCACCGCCCCTGGGGCAGTTACGACTCGGTCGACATGGGCGCGCGCTTCCAGGTCAAGCGGATCAAGGTCAAGCCCGGTGCGGCGCTGTCGCTGCAATCGCACGCGCATCGCGCCGAGCACTGGATCGTGGTCAGCGGCACCGCGCGCGTGACCCGCAACAACGACGTGTTCGAACTGTTCGCCAACCAGTCGACCTACATTCCGATCGGCGCGAAGCACCGGCTCGAGAATCCCGGTGCCGAGATGCTGGAACTGATCGAAGTGCAGTCCGGCGATTACCTGGGCGAGGACGACATCGTGCGTTACGAGGATGTGTATGGCCGCGGGTGAGCGCACAGCGCTCTGTGCGGAATCGTTTCCATGCCTGCCTGCAGGATCGGCCGCATCGGAAGCCCGGAGGGCGAGATCGCATGACGACGACCCGCAGCGTCGTGGAACGTGCGGCGTCGGAATGGGCGCGACATCCGTCGTCGCCGTCGAGTCGGCCGCAGCCCGGAATGTTCGGCCTCCGGTCGCCTGCCGAGGCGGCCGCATGATGCGCCGCGGCCTGCTCGTCGCGTTCGCCTGCGTCTCCATCGCCGCGTTCGCGCAGACGCCCGAACCATCGCCGCCGTCACCCGCGCAGGCGACATCGCCGACGGCATCGCCCGCTGCGGTGCCGCCGATGATCGAGACGCGCTCGCTCGCGTTCCGGCCTTCCATGCAGCCGCTGTTCCAGGCGGTGGCCGCGAGTGCCCGGTCGCACGCCAGCGCCGAAGTGGAGGTCGATTACGACGCCACGGGCGCAGTCACCGCCATCCGCATGATCCGTTCTTCCGGCAGCCGCGCCCTCGACGGGGCGGTCGTCGTCTGGGTGCGCCAGATGCGCCTCCAGCCCGGCATCGCCGGTACCGGACGACTTCCCTTCGATTTCACGCTCGATTGACGCGATCCACCGCATCCCGCCGCTTCCACCGGAGACACGAATCCCCATGATGTTTCGCACCGCTGCACTGCTGCTCGCCCTGCTTCCGGCGTTGGCCCTGGCCCAGACCCCTTCGCCGCGGGCACCTGCGAAACCCGCCAGCGCGCAACCGCGGCCTGCGCTGGTGTCGCGGCCGTCGCTGGAGCCGGTGCAGCAGGCGTTCCTCGCATCGCGTGCGAGCAGCGTCCATGTCGTGCTGGTGCTCGAATACGATGCGAACGGCGTGCCGACCGGGTTCGAGCTGGATCCGCCCTCGGGCAACGCCGAACTCGATGCGGCCATCCTCGAATGGGGGCGCCAGGCCCGATTGACCCCGGGCAAGGCCGGGCGTGGCCGGCTGCCGTTCGATCTGATCAACGACGAACTCGGGGGCGCGTTGCCGGTTCCGCCCGCTCTCAAGCCGATTCCAGCCGATCGCATCGCGCAGCGGCCGTCGTTGCAGCCGTTGTCGCAGGCGCTGGGCGCCGTCGGTGCGGCTTCGGCGCGCTATGAATTCCTGTTGTTCTACGATGCCGAAGGGCGTGTGATCGACGCCGCGATTGCCGCCGGCGCACGCAAGGACGGCGTTGACCGCAGCGCGATCGAATGGGCGCGGCAGGTCCGGCTGAAACCCGGCGCCGCCGGTGCGGGCCGGTTGACGGTCGATGTGCTGGCCACGCGCACGCCATAAGGCTATTCGCGGGCCGTCCCTCGCGGGCCGTCTTTCCACGCCCCGCGGCGAGTGAATCCTCTGGGCCGGAACGGCCACGCGCCTTGCGTGCGTGGCCGTGCTGCCGTCTCGATGGTTGCCGGTCGGACGCGCCGGGCCGGATGCTTCAGCCCAGCGAGGCCAGCCACTCGTCGT
>JAYRTK010000168.1:0-7441 GCA_041919595.1 Lysobacteraceae bacterium | reverse complement strand
GGTGGGTGGCGGGTCCGACTCCCGCGATCCTGTTGTTGTTCTGGGCGTGACCCAATGCAAGTCCACTGACGAGGAGAGCCATACCATGGCTGTGAAGAAAGCTGCTAAGAAGGCCGCCAAAAAGGCTGCCAAGAAACCCGCGAAGAAGGCCGCCAAGAAGGCTGTCCGCAAGACCGCGAAGAAGGCTGCCAAGAAGGTCGCCAAGAAGCCGGCGAAGAAGGCCGTGAAGAAGGCCGCCAAGAAGACCGCGAAGAAGGCTGCCAAGAAGACCGCGAAGAAGGCTGCCAAGAAGACCGCGAAGAAGGCCGCCAAGAAGACCGCGAAGAAGGCCGCCAAGAAGACCGCGAAGAAGGCTGCCAAGAAGGCTGCCAAGAAGCCTGCGAAGAAGGTCGCAAAAAAAAAGGCTAAAAAAACCGTGAGCCGCTCCAAGAAGGCTACGCCGGCGCCCGTGCCGGCAGCGCCCGCGCTGGTGATGTAAGCAACACCCCGATTAGCGGTATCCGAAGCTCCCTCTCCGCGCGCCCAGGCGGAGAGGGAGTTTTTTTATGTCCGGATGATCCGGTCCGATTTTCGCGCTGGCTCGGGTTGTTGTTCGACCGGATGATCGGGCCCGACTTCGAGCAGGGCCTCGCCGGGCTCAAGCGGGTCCTGGAGGCGCCGGCGCAGTAAGCGGGGCCGCGCGCGGAATGTCGTGCGGCCGCTGCGGGCCAGGCGGGATAGGCCTACTCGGGCTTGGCGTTCGAGACCGAGGCTTCGGCGCCACCGCTCGCGGCCGGTGGGTCCGGCAGCTTCGGCAGGCCCTGCGCATACAGGCCTTCGTCGAGCGGTTCGGGCTCGCCTTCCAGCCAGCGCTGCGGGGTGACGCCGATGGCGCGATCGAGGATGGTCGGCAGCAGTCCGGACGGCGCACCGCTGTTGGCGTTCCAGAGAATCGCCACGCCGAGATCGCGTTCGGGCATCAGCGCGATCACGCCGCGATAGCCCTGCACCGCGCCGCCGTGGAAGACCACGCGGTGGCCTGCGTAGTCGAACACGCGCCAGCCCAGGCCGTAGCCGGCGGCATTGATGCGGTCGCGCCGCCACTGCGAACTGCGCATTTCCGCGGGTGTGTCGATCAGCGGTGCATGCAGTGTCGCGAGCAGCGCGCCGGAAAGCACGTCGGGGCGATGGCCGCCCTGAGCGAGCAGCCACTGCGCCATGTCGCTGGCGCTGGCGTTGACGCCGGCGGCCGGCGCGACCCGGTAGTAGGTCGGCTTCGGATACACCGCCGACCAGCCGCGACCGGCGCGTACATGTGGTTTGGCCCAGCGCGCGCTTCCGGCGATGCCGTCCAGGCCGTAGCTGGCATCGTGCATGCCCAGCGGTTTGAACAGCCGCTGCGCCACCCATTGTTCGTAGGACTGTCCGCTGGCGCCCCGGACCACGTCGCCGATCAGGCTGTAGGCGATGTTCTGGTAGGCATAGCATTCGCCCGGCGCGCACTGCATCGGCGCATAGGCGATCTTGCGTACCAGCGAGTCGTATTCGGCGTTGCCCTCGAGATCGCGATCGAAGGCGTTGTGGCCGATGCCGACGCGGTGGCTGAGCACGTCGGCGACGGTCAATTGCACCGCGGCCTGCGGCTGGGAGAACTGCAGGGTGGGATAGTAGTCGACGACCCGGCTGTCCCAGCGCAGCCGGCCTTCGTTCACCAGCATGCCGGTGGCGGTCGCGGCGAAGGACTTGGAGAGCGACGCCAGACGGAAGACGGTGTGCTCGTCGACCATCTCCGGCTGGTTGACGCTGGTGATGCCGTAGCCGCGTGCGCTCAGCACGCGACCGTCCTGCACGATCGCCATCGCCAGGCCGGGCACTTTCTGTCCGGCGACGAGGTTCTCGGCGAGACGTTCGAATTCCGCGGCATCGAAACCGGTCGCCAGCGGCGCCATGCGCAGGTCGGCGCCGGGATATCGGCGCGTCATCGTCGCTTTCGTCGAATAGAGCCCGGTGTTGACGATCCCGGCGGTGTCGCTCCCACCGTTCCAGCGCAGTGTCGTCTGTGCCGACAATCCTGCCGCGAGCGGCAGCAGCAACGCGACCAGACCGGTCTGCCAGGCCAGCGCGGTGGCGCGCGTCGATGTCCGTGCGCGTGCTCGTTGCGGTGTTCTGTGGCGCCGGGTCTTGTCTTTCATCGCGAGCCCCCCCTGCGTATGCTTCGTCTGCAGGCCAGTGTCGGTGGTGTCCGTCGCGGCCCGGGGGCCGCCGCCGTCCGGAATGCTCCGGCGCTCCGGACCGATCATAGCGCCTGTTCCGCGGTTTGCATGAACAAGGAGAGATTCGGTGATTATTTTATTGATCCTGCTCGCATTTCTCGTTGTCCTGCTGCTCTGGGGCGTGGGTGTCCACAATGCGCTGGTCACCGCCCGGAACGCGTATCGGAATGCCTTCGCCCAGATCGACGTGCAACTGCAGCGCCGGTTCGACCTGATCCCGAATCTGGTCGAGACCGCCAAGGGGTACATGGGCCACGAGCGCGAGACCCTGGAGGCGGTGGTCGCCGCCCGGTCCGCCGCACAGGCCGGCCTGAACGCGGCCAAGGCGAGCCCCGGCGATCCGGAGGCGATGGCCGCGCTGGCCGCGGCGCAGAGCCAGCTGAACGCCGGGCTGGGTCGGCTGCTGGCGGTGGCCGAGGCCTATCCCGAGCTGAAGGCCAACCGCAACATGATGCAGCTCACCGAAGAACTGACCAGCACCGAGAACAAGGTCGCGTTCGCGCGGCAGGCCTTCAACGATGCGGTGATGAGCTACAACAACCGGCGCGAGGTGTTTCCGTCCAGCCTGATCGCCGGCATGTTCGATTTCGCCGCCGCCGTGCTGCTCGCGATTCCGGGCGATCGCGAGGACATGCGCGAAGCCCCGGCCGTCCGGTTCTGAGGACGTTGTCCCGAAAAGCCTGTCCTGATCGTCCCTTGGCGATCCAGCGACTCTCCGCCGGCGCGTTCGGTCCCCCGATCCGCACGCGCCAATCGACTCCCCCGCACCGACGTCCTCTTTCCCCGACTTCCGTTCCGACATGAATTTCTTCGAACGCCAGGCCGATGCGCGCCGGGCCTCCTTCCGGCTGATCCTGCTGTTCGCGCTGGCGGTCATCGCGATCGTGCTCGCGATCGATTTCGTGGTCTGGGCGGCGATCGCCGCCCGAGACGAAACCACGCCGGCGCGGGCGGCGGCGATCCTCGGCGCCACCTCGCTGCTGGTGATGGCGGTGATCGGCCTGGGCTCGCTGTATCGCATCGTCACGCTTGCCGGGGGCGGTGAGACCATCGCCCGCCAATTGGGCGGCGTCCCGGTGCCGGAGCACACGCGCGACCCGCAACTGCGTCGCCTGCGCAACGTGGTGGAAGAGATCGCGATCGCTTCCGGCGTGCCGATGCCGCGGCTGTACGTGCTCGAACAGGACGCCGGGATCAATGCCTTCGCCGCCGGCTACGCACCTTCCGACGCGGTGATCGCGGTCACCCGCGGCGCGCTGGACCGGCTGAACCGCGACGAGTTGCAGGGCGTGATCGCGCATGAATTCAGCCACATCCTCAACGGCGACACGCGCCTGAACATCCGCCTGATCGGTCTGCTGTTCGGCATCCTCATGATCGCGCTCATCGGGCGCAGGATCCTCGAACACGGCCGCTTCGGTGGTCGCGACCGCGCCGCCGCCGGCATCCTGGTCGTGGCGCTGGCGGCGATGACGATCGGTTCTCTCGGACTGTTCTTCGGCCGCGTCATCAAGGCCGGCGTCAGCCGCTCGCGTGAACTGCTCGCCGATGCGTCGGCGGTGCAGTTCACGCGCCAGACCGCGGGACTGGCCGGCGCGCTGAAGAAGATCGGCGGCGTCGGCGACGGCGCGAGACTGGAGCATCGCGGCGACGCCGAGGAAGTCAGCCACATGCTGTTCGGCGATGGCGTGGGCCTGTCCGGATGGTTCGCCACCCATCCGCCGCTGTTGCAGCGGATCCAGGCGCTGGAGCCGAGTTTCCGCAGCGATCAGCTCGCCGCCCTGCAGCAGAAGTGGATGGCGGCGCCGCCGAACGGGCTGGAGGAGGACGCGCGCCTCGGCTTGTCCGGCAGCGGCGTGCGACTGCCGTCGCCGGACGCGAGTTTCGACGTGTCGCCGCCGATGGTGGCGGCGCAGGTGGCGCATCCGGCAGCCGACGACTATCGCAGCGCCGATGTCATCGTCTCGGCGATTCCCGCGCCGGTGCGCGCGCTGGCCGCGAGTCGCGACGACGTGGTGTCGCTGATCCTCGCGCTGCTGCTCGACGAGCATCCGGCGGTGCAGGCGCGGCAACACACCGAGATCGCCGCGCGCCTCGGCCGCGAGACCGCGGTGATGACCCAGGCCGTGCGCACCGAGCAGCTCGCCGGCCTGCATCCGATGCTGCGTCTGCCGCTGGCCGCGCTGGCCTTCCCGGTGCTGCGCCAGCGTCCCCGTCCGCAGATCAATCTGGTGCTCGACACGGTGCATGCCGTGGTCAACACCGACGGTCGCGTGTCGGTGTTCGAGTACGGCCTGGGCACCCTGCTGCAGATGCAGATGCGCGAGGCGATGGATCCCTCGCGTCACCGGACCTTCGGCCGGCGCCGGGTCGGCGATGCCACCCGTGAGATCGCGATCCTGCTGTCGCTGGTCGCGCAGGCCGGCCACGACAACGCCCACGACGCCCTGCGCGCCTACCTTGCCGGTCTGCAGCTCGTGCTGCCGCACCAGCACATCGAATACGCCCCGCCGGCGGCGGGCGTGCTCGCGCTGGATGCGGTCTGGCCGGTGCTGGATGCGCTGGAACCCGCGGCCAAGCGGCTCCTGGTCGAAGCGGTCGCCGCCGCGGTCAGCCACGATGGTCGCCTGCGGGTGGCCGAAGCCGAACTGCTGCGCACCGTCTGCGGCCTGCTGCACTGCCCGCTGCCGCCGATGTTGGAGCGGATGTAGGCCGAGCCCTGGCCCGACACCGCGGCGATTTCTCCGGCCGTGCGTGCGCGATCGCGTTCGTTGCCGGAATTCACTCGGCCGCGGGCCCCGCTCAACGCTTCCGCGCTTCGCCCCTGAATCGGCGCAGGAACCCGCTGAGGCCGGTGATGTCCTCTTCGTCCGCGAAATCGCGGAACTCGCCGGCATCGTAGAAACGGCCGTAGCAGAACTTGCAGCTCTCGAAGCGGATGTGCGGCTGATGCGGGTCGACCATGTGGATCAGCGGGTAGTGATCGCAGGCCGGGCAGAGCAGGACCCGGGGCGCCGGCGCGGTCGGATCGAAGAACTCGTCTTCCGCCGGCGGTTTCGGCGCACGGAGGTCGATGCGCTCGGCCTCGTCGCGCAGCTGCTCGTGGGCCATGATCTCGAACCACATGCCTTCGCAGCCTTCGCAGCGATGGACGGGCTCCTCCAGATCGGGGAGCGGGTGCATCGGGGCATGGCACTTCGGGCATTGCATGGGCGGCGGCCGTTCGGGATCGGAAGGAAGGCCTATTCTGCCGCAGGGCGCGGGCTCAGTCCCCGAGCAGCTTGACGAAGCGCACCGCACCCTCGGAAAAGCCGCAGGCGCGATAGAAGGCATGGGCCTCGGTGCGATGCCCGGCGCTGGTCACTTCCAGGCGGGCGGCGCCGCCGAGCCGGGCGCGGTGCTCGGCATCGCGCAGCAGCAGGCGCCCCAGACCGAGCCCCCGCGCGTCGGTCGCGACCACCAGTGCGGTGACCCGGCAGGTGGTGGTGCCCAGCGGCAGGTAATACATGAAGTCCAAGGCCAGCAGTCCGCAGACCACGCCGCGGCTGCGGGCCAGGATCAGCGCCTGGCGGTCGTTGTGCAGCATCGTGGCGATGCGCTCGGCGGCATCGGCCGCCTCGCAGGGATAGCCCAGTTGCGTCAACAACAGGGCGACATCGTCGGCATCGGCGGGAACCGCGCCGCGCAGGTCGACATCATCCCCGGCGGGGTCGTGCGCGGCGGTCGTCATCGAGGCGGCGGGCGGTCAGCGGGTGCCGTAGACGACCACCGTCTTGCCGCGGGCGTGGAGCTTGCCGTCGGCCTGCAGCTTCTTGAGCACGCGCCCGGCCATTTCGCGGGAGCAGCCGACCAGCCGGGCCAGTTCCTGGCGCGAGACCCGCAACTGGGTGCCCTGCGGGTGGCTCATGGCTTCCGGTTCGCGGGTCAGGTCGTGCAGGGCGCGGATGATGCGGTCGGTCACGTCGAGGAAGGCCAGACGCCCGGCCTTGCGGCTGGTGTCGAGCAGTCGCCGGGACAACTGGGCGCCGATCGCGTAGATCAGCTGCGCGGCGTCGCCGGCCAGCGGGCCTTCGAGCAGCTGGTAGAGGCGCTCGTAGCCGATCTCCGCCAGTTCGCACTGGGTCCTGGTACGGAGCACCACCTCGCGGCGGTCGCTCTCGACGAACAGGCCCATTTCGCCGACGAATTCACCCGGTCCGAAGTAGCCCAGCACCAGTTCGCGGCCGTCTTCTTCTTCCGTGATGATGCTGACCGACCCCGAGATCACGTAGTACAGGGTGCCGGCCGGGTCGCCCGGGCGGAACACCTCCGTCCGCGGCGGATAGCGGCGGCGGTGGCAGTGCGAAAGGAAGCGCTCGATCGTGGCGACCGTCGGGGCGAGCGGGTTGGCGTTGCGGCGGAGAGGGGTCAGCGTGGCCACGGGGGATGAGTTCATGCGAGCCAGAACGGAGGAAGGGGCAAGAGTAGGCCTTTGTCATGAATCGGGCAAACGCCGGCGTATCGAAGCCCCCCGCCTCCGTGTCCGGCCCCGCCGGATGCTGCGGTGCAGCGCCGGCATGGCCCCGGCTGCCGCAATGCCGCATAATCGCGCCCCCGACCTCCGCCCCTATGAGGAATCGCTGCCGTGGTCAAGCCGCTGCCGCGTCTGAAACTGCAAGGTTTCAACAATCTGACGAAGTCCCTGTCCTTCAACATCTACGACGTGTGCTACGCGTCGAGCGAGGACGAACGTCAGCGCTACATCGCCTACATCGACGAGGAGTACAACGCCGACCGGCTGACCCAGATCCTCACCGATGTGGCGGAGATCATCGGCGCGAACATCCTCAACATCGCGCGCCAGGACTACGACCCGCAGGGGGCGTCCGTCACCATCCTCATTTCCGAGGAGCCGGTGATCGACAAAAAGGCCGCCGGCAAGGAGATCATCTCCGACGCAGTGGTCGCGCACATGGACAAGTCGCACATCACGGTCCATACCTATCCGGAGACCCATCCGGACAACGGCATCGCGACCTTCCGCGCCGACATCGACGTGTCGACCTGCGGCGTGATCTCGCCGCTGAAGGCGTTGAACTACCTGATCGAGAGCCTGGAGTCCGACATCGTCGTCATGGACTACCGCGTGCGCGGCTTCACCCGCGACATCAAGGGCAAGAAGCACTACATCGACCACAAGATCAATTCGA
>JAYRTK010000167.1:0-7443 GCA_041919595.1 Lysobacteraceae bacterium | reverse complement strand
CGTATCGCGCGCGCTGCAACTCCTGCAGGCGCATCAACGCCAGGATCAGCGCATCCTCCTGCTCCAGCCATTCGCCCGCACCCGCCGGCTGCGCGGACAACCGCTCGATCTCGCGCAGCGCATCCCGGAGCTGCAGACGTTCGACCCGCGCGACCATGCCCGCGCGCGGACACGGTGCGGCGCCCAGACGGTCGGGCGCGATCCGCGCGAGCAACCGTTCGATGCGGCACCGGCGCACCGGATCGGATTCGGTCTCGGGGACGAGCGGTCGCGCCGCCTCGCGCGCATCCTCGGCGCGCCCCTGTTCGAACAGCAGGCCCGCCAGCGCGATGCGCGCATCGCCCATCCGCGCATCCAGCGTCAACGCGCGCCTGAATTCCAGCAGCGCGGTCGCGCGATCGAATCGCGCCTCCGCCAGCCGGCCGGCGACATAGGCATCGGTGGCGGCGCCGGGCGCGCGTGCGGGCGCGGGCAGGTGGCGCGCCAGCAGGGCCTGCAGCGCATCGGGCAAGCCGTCGGCCGTACCGCGGTATTGCTCGCGGATCCTTGCGCGTCCCTGTTCCAGGATCAGTTCCGCGCCCAGCGTCTGCCGGTCGATGCGCTCCACCCGCACTTGCAGATGCGGGCCGCGGAACGGGTTCTCCGCCTGCGCACGCTGGAACACCACGACATCGACATCGCGCAGATGCGCCTGTTCGATCGTCTTGCGCAGCAGCGTGTCGCGCAGCCATTCCAGCGATGCCGGCACGAGCACCGCCGTACTCATCTCGATCTGCGGATCGAAGACGATCGCGTCCGCGGGCTGCAGCCACCGTCGGGCCGGAATCGCCGCGACGGCGAGCGACACCGCGAGCGCGACGACGATCATCGACCGCCACCGGAGCCGGGCCGGTGCAACCGCAGGTGGCGGAACACGGGCGGGAGGAACCGGGACGGCCTGCGTGCGGGGAAACGGGTGTCTGTCGGCGGTCGCTCCGGACAGCGATTCATCTGTCGGCACCGCGACGGACGTCGTCGCGCTGCGGATCCAAGCGGCATCCGGCACCACCAGCAGGTAACCGCGTTTGCTGCGGGTCTGCAGGATGTCCTTGCCCGACGGCCCGAGGGCGCGCCGGATCTGCCAGACGCAGTGGGTGATCGCGGCATCCTCGACCACCCGACCGGCCCACACCGTTTCCAGGATGTCCTCGCGCGAGACCAAGGTGTTGGCGCGTCGGGACAGCAACAGCAGCAGCGCTTCGGCGCGCGGCGTGAGCCCGCTCGGTCTCTGCCCGCCGGAGACGGCGCCGTGATCGAGATCGACCGTCAGCGGCCCCAGCTTGAACCCGGTGAACACAGACGCTGCGCCCGGTCCCATCGGCCCATCCCTTGGTGTCATGGGCCGAGTCTAGAGCGTCGCGGATGCGTTTACATGTGCGTTGCATCGATGCCGGCCGCGGTACGGAGACGCGGCGCGCGGCCTTCAACGCCGCCGGTTGGCCGGGAACACCGGCAGCGAGTCGAGGAACGCCGACGATGCGCCGCGGAAGCGGACATAGCGGTCGTCCATCTTCCTGGCCACGCGGATGCGCGCGCCGAACAGGCCGGCGAAGAAGGCGGCGAACGCACCGAGCACGAACCGGTTGCGGCGACGGACATGCGCCGGGCACAGCGCCACCGCGTGTTCGGTCTTCTTGCGCACGATCAGCGCCACGATCGCGTAGAACAGGATGCCGATGAGAATCAGCAGATACAAATCAGCAGATCCAGCCACGGCGAGCGCCAGTAGAACGTCCGCGGCTTCACCGCGCCGGCGACGTGCGCGTTGCATTTCACGCAGCGCCGCGGCAGCGGTTTGTCGCGCACCACCACCAGATCCTTGCCATCGCGCCGGGCGACATCGTCATCGCTCTCCACGGGCTGCGCCCAGGCATCGACGCGGGCTTCCGGCGGACGGTACGGATTGAACGATGATGGAGGCATGCGCCCCTCGGCATGTCGAAGAAGGCGCACATTCCCGCGACGGTCGTCGACGATGCACGGCGCGCGGCGGACCGCGTTTCGTGCATCGTCGCCTGCGATCGACCGGTCACTCGGCCACGGGCGGGACCGGCGGCGGCGTGCGGCGGACCGCACCGCGCGCGCGCCACCAGCGGCGCAGGCCGTACACACCCAGACCCAGGGCCAGCCACAGCGGCCACACGTGCATCAGCGCGATCACGACATCGAGAACACCGTACCAGCCGATGCGCAGCGCCTCGAACAGGCGGGCGAAAAAGCCCGGGCTGTGCTTGCGGAACACGGCCTCGACGTCGGCCATCTCGGTCTGCCGGATCTTCGACAGTTGGTGCAGCGACAGCGTGATCGTGCTGAAGGCGACCCGATCCTCGAACTGCTTCTGTTCGATCAACGCCTCGTCGCGCTGCAGTCTGGCGCCGGTGCGCGCGGCGATCACGTCGGCCTTGCGATCGAGACGATCGCCGTCGCGGACCGCGTCGCCCAATGCCTGCTGCGCCTGCTGTTCGCGCTGCCAGGCCAGTTGCCGGCGCAGCAGATCGAACTGGGCATCGGCCGCCTGGAAGCTGCGCTGGTCGAGGAATTCCATCTGCGACGCGATCGCGCGCAGGAACGCCTGGGTGTTGTCGCTCGGCACGCGCACGGTGAGACTGCCCCGCACCGTGTATTCGGCCAGTTCGATCAACTTGCCGTCGCCGGCCGGACGGCGCTGCACGCTGAGCGTCTGCGCGGAGATGTCGTTGCCGACGACGAAACCGCCCTGCTGCGCGGCGGCGTCCTCGATGGCGAGCGCGGAGGTGTAGACGTCCTTGACCCGGAACTGCGCCTGCGCGGTGCGGATGAACCTGCGCTCCCCGTCCTGGTAGGTGGCGGCACTGGAACTGACCTGGGCTGCGTCGAAGCGGGTCTCGGTTTCGACCTCGCCGCGCCGGGCGACGGCCTCGTTGGCCACGCCGCCCGCGGAAGTGTCCGCCATTTTGGCGGAGGCGGCAGCATCGGCATCGGCGGCCGCGGCCTGCGGCATCGGCGCCTCCATCGGCGCCGATGCGGGCATCGCACCGCCCATCGCCTTGTCGGCGGTCCCTTCGTATGCGGCGGATTCCGCGGCGCCTTCCTGCTTGCTGCAGGCGGCGAGGGTGAACAGCAGTGTGGCGGTCAGGACGCAGACGATCCCGTTCCCGAACATCGTTTTCGAGCGTGCGCGAAGCATGAGGTGTTCCCCGTTGGCGTGCGGTGATCGACGGGCCGCGACAGTGCGGCCGGCATGCGCAAGGGAACGTACCGGATCACGCCATGGGGTTGGCGCGGACCGGCCACGATGGGCCGTCACCGCTGTCACCGGGGCCGGCCGCCACCGAAGATCCCTCCGGAAACCCGGCGAGGCTGTACAGAAACGATGGGCCACAGCCCGCGAACCGCGCGAATCGCCCATCGATCCGCACTGGCCGCAGCGTCGCCACCATGGACCGGACGAGAAGCATGGACACGCCCAACTGGAGCGCGGTCGCGACCGCCGGCCAATGCCACGATCCCGATCGTCCGGAGAGCGCCATCGATGCCGCCACGCCGGTGGCGTTGACCACGACGACCCCGCACAGGCCGAGCGTGCGGCGATGGCGATGCAGGGGGCAAAGGCCGATCGCGTGACGCGACGAATGCAGCCACGCACTGCGCAGATAAATCGCGGCGAACAGCAGGCACTGCGACAGGATGAGCCCGACCGCGATCGCATCGGTGCCCGCGGGCCTCCACGTCTGCACCAGGACGGGTGTCGCCAGCACCGACGGCACGAAGACGAGCAGCCACGGCGGAAAGCGGATGAAACTCTTCGCCCGCATCCGCCCGTCGACAGCACGATTGCACTTCACGCAGCGCAGGGGCAACGGCCGGTGCTTCAGCACGACCAGCGCATCGCCGTCGCGCCAGCACCAGGTCGCTTCGTCGGGGTCGACCGGCGCGCTCCCGACCAGCGACGCGCGCGGCGCGCGGTAGGGATTTTCCGCATGCTCCGCGTCGGAACCGGAAGGTCGCACGCCGCCGTACCGCGTGCCGCGATCAGCGCTCGAGGATGGCGACCACGCCCATGCCGCCGGCCGTGCAGATCGAGATCAGGCAACGACCGCCGCCGCGTTCCTTCAACTGCTTGGCCGCGGTGGCGACGATGCGCGCGCCGGTGGCGGCGAAGGGGTGACCGGTGGCGAGCGAGGAACCGACCGGGTTGATCTTCGCCGGATCGATGCTGCCCAGCGGCGCATCGAGGCCGAGGCGCTCGCGGCAGTAGTCCGGGCTTTCCCACGCGCGCAGGGTGCACAGCACCTGGGCGGCGAAGGCTTCGTGGATTTCGTAGAAATCGAAATCCTGGAGGCTGAGGTTGTTGCGCTTGAGGATTTCGGCGACCGCGATCGTCGGCGCCATCAGCAGGCCTTCGCCATGCACGAAATCGACCGCGGCGACATGGGTGTCGCGGATCCGGCACAGCACTTCATGGCCGTTCTGCGCGGCCCATTCCTCGGAGGCGATCAGGCACGCGGAGGCGCCGTCGGTCAGCGGCGTGGAATTGCCGGCGGTGAGCGTGCCGCGGCCGGAGCTGCGGTCGAACGCGGGCTTGAGCGTGCCCAGCTTTTCCAGCGTGGTATCGCCGCGCAGGATGTTGTCGCGCGACACACCGCGGAAATTCACCACCAGATCGTCGAAGAAGCCGCGTTCGTAGGCCGCGGCGAGCTTCTGGTGCGACGACAGCGCCCAGGCGTCCTGTTCCTCGCGGCCGATCTTCCATTCCTTGGCCATGTCCTCGCAGTGTTCGCCCATCGCCTTGCCGGTGCGCGGCTCGCCCACGCCGGGCAGCTCGGGCTTGAGCTCGCGGAAGGAGAAGCCGCTGGTCAGCCGCGCCAGACGGTTCATGGTGCCCTTGGCCATCGACGCCGAAATCAACCGACGGCGGAATTTCTGGCTGAACACCACCGGCACGTCGGAGGTGGTGTCGGAACCGCCGCCGATGCCGACCTCGATCTGGCCGGTGGCGATCTTGTTGGCGACAGTGATGATGGTATCGAGCGAAGCACCGCAGGCGCGCTGGATGGTGATGCCGGGGGTCAGCGGCGACAGACCGGACGACAACGTGGCCTCGCGGGCGAGGTTCCAGTCGCTGGAATGCTTGAGGATGGCGCCCATCGCCACTTCGCCCAGCTGCCGCCCCTGCAGGCCGAATTTCTCGACCACGGCGCCGAGGGTGCGGACGCACATCCCCAGATTGCCGACATCGGCGTAGGCGGTGTTCTGGCGGCAGAAGGGAATGCGGGCGCCGCCGAGGACGGCGACGGGACGACCATGCAGCATCGGACACCTCTTCGGATGGGAGCGCCGGCGGACACGCGCGGCGTGCGTTCGGACGGATTGGACCCGCAAACGCTGGAGCAACGTCTCTAAACGGTCTCCGGACACTCTCTCCGGACCGCCTGCGCGACCGCGATGCGGACGCCGACGGTCGGCCCGAAGGCCGGACCCGATGCGCTCCGGCGGATCGCAGGCCGGCAATCCGCGGATAATGCGAGTGTACCGCCCGCCGCTCCGCTCAACGAGACCATGACCACAGAATCGTCCGCCGTATCGCCCGCCCGCCCGCGCATGGTCGTCCGCGGTGCGCTCGCGCTGGAACTCGTGCCGGAGACGCAACCGGCGCGGACCGCGCTGGACCAGGACACCGCCGGTGCGCTGGCCATGCTGATCGGCCGCGATCTGGCCACGCTGGCGCCGCAGGCCGCGTCGCTGGACCTGGTGTTCGCCGGCGCGCATTACGATCCGGCGGAACTGCTGCGCCCGGGTTGGCCGCTGCACCGGCGGCTGGAGGAACTGCACGCGCGCGCGCCGCAATCGGCAGGGCCCCGGATCATCGCCTTCGGCGCCGATGCCCAGGGCGTCGTACCGCAACCGCTGCGCGCCGAACTCGAACTCGCCGGCGGGCCGCTGCGGGTGGTGCCGTTCCTGCTGGTCGGCACGGCCGAGGCGGCGACCGCGGTCGCGGCGGTGTTCGAACGCGATCTGTTCGAACGCGGCATGGCCGCCGCCGACACCGCGCTCGCCGCGCAGGAAGCCTTCGCGGCGCGGATCGAACACGCGCGCTGCCTGACCGCCTACGACCTCGCCGCGATGATCGCGATGCAGTACCGGCATGCCGGACTCGGCCCGCTGTGGCCGCTGCTGGAGACCGCGCTGCTCGCACCCGAAGCGCAGGCCTGGCTGGACGCGCCCCCGGAACCGCTGCTGCATTACGCCGACGGCGCGGTGCGGATGGCGCAGTTCGATTTCGATGCCTGGCGACGCCACGACCCGATCGAACGCGAGCGCGGCGGCGCGGCGAGCGACGACGCGCAACGCCGCTACGCGTATTTCCAGGCGCGGCAGCGCCAGCTCGGCGTGGTGCTCAGGGCCCACGGGCTCGAGGTGCGGGCGGTGCCGTGTGCGGCAACGCAGGACGCGCGCGCCGCGCTGGAAGAACGCTGACCGGCGCGACGCGACGGCAGCCGGATCAGGGCGCGATCTCGATCACCCCGCAGGCGACCCGCGCGCCGGCATTGCCGGCCGGCTGTCCGGCATAGTCGTCGGGACCGGCGTGGACGATGATCGCGCGGCCGAGAATGTCGTTGGCCGCGCCGCTGCCGAGGGTGACCCCGTCGAGGCGGATGTCGACATGGGCGACGCCGTCGGCGCCCGCATGCAGATTGTCCATGTCGCCGAGATGATGCGGCGGCATGCCGGCGCGACCATGGGCGACGCCGGTCGGATTGAAATGCCCGCCGGCGGCGCTGCCGTCGGCGGCGCTGCAGTCGCCACGCTCGTGCACGTGGATGGCGTGCGTGCCGCGCCGGCCGAGGCCGCCGAGTTCGCCCTCGATGCGCACGCCGCCGTCGACCGCGGCGATCCGCAATCGGCCGCTCACCAGACTGGCGGACGCGGGCGCCATGTTCGCGATCGCGCGCTGCACGCGATGCTGCGGAACGGGCTCGGGCGGTTTCGGCGGCGGTGCGCTGGCGCACCCGGCGAGCGCGAGGGCCAGCGCTGCGGCGGCGGTCGAACGATGCGTCATGGGAAGTCTCCTGTCGATACGCGGTGCGAGATGCGGTGCGGGTCGCGATGTCCCCGGCGAAGCGTCACCTTGGGGCGTCGCGGCGCGCGGTTCAAGTCGCGCCTCGCGGTCTGCGGCCCGGGCCGAGTTTGCGGGTGAGCGTGTTGCGGCCGAGACCGAGTTTCGCGGCCGCGTCCGAACGATGTCCGCCGGTGTGCGCGAGCGCCGCGTCGAACAGCGCGCGGTCGAAGCGCGTCCGCGCCTCGGCATGCAGATCGGTGCGCCCGGCATCGAGTTGCGCCCGCGCCCAGACCGCGAGCGCGGCCTCCCAGTCGTCGGCGGCGACGGACGCCGGCGCGGCGACCGTCGTGAACGCGCCCGCCAGT
>JAYRTK010000166.1:5803-7538 GCA_041919595.1 Lysobacteraceae bacterium | reverse complement strand
GAGGGCGGCGTGCTCGATGGCGCGTCGCGGATCGCGATCCAGCTCGCGCATCGCGGCATGGCGGTGGTGGTGTTCGTCTATCTGCTGGCGCTGGCCTGGCGCCTGCTGCGCACGCCCGGGCTGTGGCTGGCCGGTGTCGTCCTCGCCCTGTTGACCCTGGCCCAGGTCGGTCTCGGCATCGCCAATGTCGCGCTCGGCCTGCCGCTGTGGGTGGCTACCCTGCACAACGCCGGTGCCGCGCTGCTGTTGTTCCTGCTGGTCGGCATGCTCGCGCGCCTGCGCTCGCCGACGGACTGAGCGCCCGCCATGGCCTTCCCGATGCGCGAATACTGGGCGCTGACCAAGCCGAGGGTCGTGGCCCTGATCGTGTTCACCGCGCTGGTGGGCATGTTCCTCGCCGTGCCCGGATTGCCGCCGCTGCGCGAGAGCGTCTTCGGTTTCATCGGCATCTGGCTCGCGGCCTCCAGCGCCGCGGCGATCAACCATCTGATCGATCAGCGCATCGATCGGGTGATGGTGCGCACCGCGCATCGACCGCTGGCCACCGGCGCGCTCAAGCCGGCACAGGTGCTGGCGTTCGCGGTGTTTCTGGGCGCGCTGTCGATGGCGATGCTGATCGCGATGGTCAATCGGATCACCGCGCTGCTGACCTTCGCGTCGCTGATCGGCTACGCGATCATCTACACCGCCTGGCTCAAGCGCGCCACGCCGCAGAACATCGTGATCGGCGGGATCGCCGGCGCCGCGCCTCCGTTGCTGGGCTGGGCCTCGGTCACCGCCATGCAGAACCAGTGGGACTGGGCGCACGCGCTGCTGCTGGTGCTGATCATCTTCGTGTGGACGCCGCCGCATTTCTGGGCGCTGGCGATCTTCCGTCGCGAGGACTACGCCCGCGCCCTGGTGCCGATGCTGCCGGTCACGCACGGTGTCGAATACACGCGCTGGCAGATCCTGCTGTACACGGTGCTGCTGGTCGCGATCACGGTGATGCCGTGGGCGGTCGGCATGAGCGGTCTGTTCTACCTCGGCGGCGCGCTGGTGCTGGGTGCGGTGTTCCTGTGGTACGCATGGAAGATGCTCGACCCGCCGGACGAGTTCTTCGCCATGCGCACCTTCAATTATTCGGTGGTTTACCTGATGGCGCTGTTCGCCTTCCTGCTGGTCGATCACTGGTTGCTGCCCTGGCTGACTCCGGCGCCGGCGATCGAATTCCGGCAGGTCGGCTGAGCGGTTTCCGGCGCCCCTCGCATCCGGCACCCACGACTTTCGGCCTGCTCGACCGGACCCCGCCCGCCGCGTACGCTTGGCGGAACCATCGATGAGGGTCCACTCATGCGTCGTCCGCGTCTGCTGCTGTTGTCCTGTGGGCTCGTTTTCGCCCTCGCCGCCGCCGCCGTCTCCGGCGGAGAGCCGCCCGTTCCGGGCCAGGGCGGACCGTCGGTGGTCGCCGCCGCTCGCATGCTCGACGTCCGCAGCGGCCGCATGCTCGAGAACGTGCAGGTGCTGGTCGAAAACGGTCGCATCGTGCGCGTCGCGCACGGCGGTGCGACCATCGACGCACCGCAGGCGCGTCGCTACAACCTCGGCGATGCGACGCTGCTGCCCGGCCTGATCGACATGCACGTGCACATCGACAGCGATCCGACCTACAGCGGCTACTCCTATCTGCAGTTCAGCGACCGCTTCTGGTCCGCGGTGTCGGTGACCCACGCCCAGAAGACCCTGATGGCCGGCT
>JAYRTK010000166.1:0-5793 GCA_041919595.1 Lysobacteraceae bacterium | reverse complement strand
GCTTCACCACCATTCGCAATCTCGGTTCCGAGGACTGGAACGACGTCGGCCTGCAGCAGGCCATCGACGAAGGCCGCGTCGTCGGCCCGCGCATCGTCCCGGCCGGGTATGCCTTCGGTGCGACCGGCGGTCATTGCGATTCGACGTATTTCCCGCCGTCGATGCACGACGCCAATCCCTACAACGCCGACACGCCGGACGACGCCCGCAAGTCGGTGCGCACGGTCCGCAAGTACGGTGCCCAGGTGATCAAGATCTGCGCCACCGGCGGCGTGTTCTCGCGCAACACCGAGTCCGGCCAGCAGCAGATGACCTACGAGGAAATGAAGGCCACGGTCGACGAAGCGCGCATGTGGGGCGTCCGTGTCGCCGCGCACGCTCATGGTGCCGGCGGCATCCGCGATGCGATCCGGGCCGGTGTGACCACGATCGAACATGCCAGTCTGCTCGACGACGAAGGCATTCGCCTCGCGAAACAGCATGGCGCGTGGCTGTCGATGGATATCTACAACACCGACTACACCCAGTCCGAAGGCGCGAAGAACGGCGTGCTCGAAGACAACCTGCGCAAGGACCGGGAGCTCGGCGATGTCCAGCGCGAGAACTTCCGCCGTGCGCACCAGGCCGGTGTGAAGATGGTCTACGGCACCGATGCCGGCATCTACCCGCACGGCGACAACGCGAAACAGTTCGCGGTCATGGTGCGCTACGGCATGACCCCGACCCAGGCGATCCAGTCCGCGACGATCAACGCCGCCGATGCCCTCGGCCGCAACGATCTCGGTGTCGTCGAGGCGGGCCGCCACGCCGATCTCGTCGCCGTCCCCGGCAATCCCCTGCAGGACGTGACCGCGCTCGAACACATCGCGTTCGTGATGAAGGGCGGGGTGGTGGTGAAGTCCCGCGAGTAGTTCCGGGCCAGGCGGAAACCATGCGGCCGTCATGATCCGGTCTGCCATGGCGTTACGCTATTCTCCGGGACACCCGGATGGAAAGCGAACGATGCTGCCGCTCATGAAACTCTCCACATGCGTTGCATTGCTGCTCTGCGCTGCATGCACGGAAGCCTATTCGCCCGTTCCGCAGGGGGTGACGCCGCCGGCCCCCAAGGCGGCCATTCCCGATTGCCGGCCGACGCACGCGCTGGATGAAGAAGGGTTCGCCCTCATCGTCGAGATCCTGCGGCGCAATGGCGAAGTGGCGCGTGCCGGTGCTTATTACGCGGCGATCCGGGAAGCGGTGGAGGCGCGTCTCGCGGAGGACGATCCGGGGGCGCCGGCACGGCTGAAGCCTGCGTTGGACACTCTCTTCTCCGGTGCCGAACTCGAAAAGCGCGCGGTCTGTGCCTTCATGCGCTACGACCGCGCGCAACCGGAGGTGGAGGCCTGGGACGCCTGGTCGCTTGATCCGGAGATGCGCGACATCCACGGTCGCATCCTGGATGCGCCCCGGTTCACCGTGGGTCCGGCGAAGCCCGTCGCCGGACCGCGGCGGGCGTTGATCGTCCGGGTCCTGAACGCGACCGACCTGCGCAATCTGCTCTATGTGCAGATGGTCGCGTTGCTGCAGGCGCAGGCCGTCGCGGAAACCGCGATCGACCCGACATCGTCGTCGCTGCAGGATGTCGCGATCAACGGTCCGATGATCGAGGCGCCGACCGAGGATTCGATCGTCGACGAAGCGCTGGCGCCCGCGCTCGCCGACGTGTCGGACGCCGATCTCCTCGAATTCCTCGTCTTCGCGGAATCGCGCGAAGGACGCGTGTACTACCAGACGCTGCGTGAAGGCATCGAGCTCGCGGCGCGCGAGTGGTTCCCCCGGCTCGGGGAGACGCTGAAGGCCGGCGTCAGACAGGTCGAGGTCGCGCGGAATCCGAAGGCCGCCGCGCAGATGACCGAAGACGCGCGGAAACTGCTGGACGATGTCGGCACGAGAGTCATCGTCGACGAAGCTCGCACCTTGCTGCTGCGCGCGGAGAAGCTCGATCCCGAGAATGCCGAAACCCAGGCGCTGCTCGGCCGCGTGGCGCTGATGCTGTCGTCGGGCGGCATTCCCTACGAAGACGGCGAGATCCGCAACCGCATCGACAGGATGCATCCGGCGCGCCCGCAGGATTACGTCGAGGCGGAACGCTACCTGCGCAGGGCGCTGGAACTCGATCCCCGCCACGCGCAGGCGCATCTCTATCTGGGACGCATCCGTTTCCTGCTGTCGCAGGATGTCGAGGCGGCGCAGGAACTCGCGACGCTCCGCAAACTCGATCCGAACGCTCGCGGGCTCGCGATGTTCGAGGCCGACATGGCGTATGTCGCCGGCGACCATGCGAAGGCCGAGCGGCTGTACCGGGCCGTGCTTGCGGCGCCGGAACGCAGGGCATTCGATCACCATTTCGCGCTGCAACGGCTGCGCTATGCATTGGTGAAGCAGGGGCGCGAACGCGAATTCCGCAAGGATGCGCAGCTTCAGCTGAAGCGCACGCCCGACCTGTGGGATTTCCGCCTGCAACACGCCGAACGCCTGCTGTCGACCGACGGGACCGTCGAGGAAGTCGCCGCGCTGGTCGAACCCGTGCCCGACCGCTGGCTGCCGGAGCGCAAGCGCGGCGTGCTGGTGAGACTGCAGTTGTTGCGCGCGGGACTGGCCGCTCCGGCCGAGCGTCCCGCGGCCATCAAGCATGCGTTCGAGATCGCGGAAACGCCGTTCGAACTCGTCGATGCGACCTGTCTGTCGCGCCATCGCGCCCAACTGGCGCCGCTGGTCGCCCGGGCCAGCGGCATGCAGGGGCGGTTCGCGGACCATCTGCTGGCCTGCGCGATGTGGCGGCACGACACGGCCTCGATCGACGCGATCCTCCCGCTGGTCGAGAGCATCGATGGCCCGAACGAAGCGATGGGCGGCGGATCGCCGCTGTGCAGTGCGGCGGTGCTCATGGATGCGGCGATCTTCGAGCGTCTGCTCAAGGCCGGGGCCGATCCGGTCCGACGTTGCGGCGACGGCAAGACCGTACGCGAGCTGTTGACCGAACGTGCGACGCGGGCGGGCGCCGAGCCGAAATTCAACGCATCCAACCGCGCCCTGCTGGACATCCTCCAGCGCTACGACCGTAAACCCTGATCGCACGCCGCACGCCGCACGCGGCGGCGCGGTTCTCTCCAGGAGCATTCATGCATCGCAGCAGCCTTCATGTCGGCCTCGCGCTCACCCTGCTCGTGGGCTGTTCCGATACCGCGTCGTCCGCGGCCGGCCCGGTGGTCGCTCCCCCGGCGCAGATGCTGGTCAATCCGATCTCGATCGCGCGGAATTGCCGCGCCGAGCGCGGCGTCGATTTTCCCGCCTACACCCGCACCATCGACATCCTGGGCCGCAGCGGCGAGATCGAACGCGCTCGCGTTCATTTCTCCGCGACCCGCAAGGCCGTCGAGGAGATGGTGCTGTCCCGCAGTCCGGGGGCTGCGGCCGAGCTCGGACTCCTGCTCGACCCCCTGTTTTCGGAATCGGCCGTGCGCAAGCGCGCCGTCTGCGATTTCACGCAGTATTCGCGCGACAAGACGATGATCGACGCCTGGGATGCGTGGGTGTCGGATACGGCACTGCGCGATATCCATCAGCGGATCGTCGGCGATGCGCCGGCATCGCCTGCCGGTGCTCCGCGCATCCCGGAGGCACGTCGCGCGTCCCTGCGCCGGTTGTGGATCGCGACCGGACGTTTCGATTTCTCCGCGTCCCGCACGATCTCGCTTGCCCACACGCGGACGTTCGTCGAACACGCGCTCGATCCGGACGCGCGGCCCCTGCTGATGTATCAGGTCGCCGTGCCGGCTCCGGAAACCGAAGACGCCGGGATCGCCCGTCTCGCATCCCGCCTCGGGAAGGTTCCGGATCGCGATCTCGCGCGTTTCCTCGCGTTCGCCGAGTCCGCGCAGGGCACGGCGTTCTACCGCTCGCTGGCGGCGACGTACACCGATGCCATGACCGACTGGTACGGCCAACTCGCGACGGAGACGCGCACCAGGATCGTGCCTCGCGTGATCGCGATGAGCGGTGATGCGATGGCCGCCCGGCTTGCCGATATCCGGCAGACGCTCGATACCGTCCGGGACTTCCAGAAGCTGTACGCCGTTCGCGACAAGCTCGCCGATCTGGAGCTGCGCGAGCAGGAGAATCCGGAATTGCTGACCTTGCGCGGTCGCGTGGAGCTCACGCTCACCGCCCATCTCGACCACGAGTTCCAGCCGCCGCGCGACAAGGGAACCATCCGCGTGCCTGCGATGGAAGACGCGTCTTCCGTCGCGTCGGTCTACGACCGTCCGGAGCCGTTCCTGCAAGCCGCCATCGCGCATGCGCCCGATCGCGCCGAACCGCGTGCGTTTCTCGGTCTGTTGCGTTTCCTGCAGCATCGCGATGCCGAGGCCGCGGCGCTGTTCGCGCAGGCGCGCCGCCTCGACCCCGATGACCCGTATCTCGCCGCGTTCGAAGGCGATCTCGCGTACGGCACCGGCAAATACGCCGAGGCCGAACGCCGATATCGCGCCGCGCTGGAGAAGGCGGGCACGCGCGTGGCGCTGCTCGACCGCGTCGTTCGCCACCTAGGCTATGTGCTCGACGCGCAGGGGCAGGGCGACAAGTACGCGCCGATCGCCGCGGACGCCCTGCGACAGCAGCCGGAACTGTGGGAGTTGCGCCTGGATCTCGCCAACGACCTGATGGATCGACGCGGCACGGCTGCGGAAGCGGAGGCCGTGCTGGCGCCGATCCCCACGTCATGGGACCCGGATCGCGTCGCGCCCATCCGGACCCGCCTGATCGTGCAGCGGGTGATCGAGGCGCCGCCCGCGCAGCGGGTGGAGGTCGCCCGGGCGCAATGGAAGACCGTGGGTTTCGACACCGAAGCGGTCGGCAAGGCCATGTGCCGGGCGCGCGATCGCAGCGTGCTGTCGGCCGTGCTCGCCGCGCGCGATGTTGCGGATCTGCGGCCGCACATCGGTCGAGCGATGCTGGGTTGCGCCATTGTGCTGCGTCGACCGGAAGCGGTCGCCGATGCCTTGCCATTGATGATGGATGTGAACGAACCGCTCAACGCGCTCTGGCAGGACACCGCGCTCTGCGGCGCGGCCGATCGCGGCGATGCCCGGATCCTGACGCTGCTGCTCAAGGCCAAGGCCGATCCGGAACGTCGCTGCACCGGCGGCAAGACCGCGGGCGAACGTCTTGCGGCCAAGGCCGCCCGGGGCGACACCGGCGCACGCGAAGCGCTGGCGACGTTCCAGCGCTTGAACGGGGCGAAGTGAGGCGACCACCCTTCGAGGTCGACCCGAATCGATCGAGCGATCTTCCGGTGACGGCTGCGGATTCCCGATGGCGCCGCAATGGCAGGGGGCGTCGCCGCGCCGCGGCGTTGGATGGTACCGCCATGCCTGGTTGCGACCTTCGAACGGTGTCGATCCCTGCGAACCCGCAAGCGCGATGATCTGCGGTGCACGTTTCGTATCGCTTGCGATCGCGGGTACGCGTACCTCTCGGGGATCGCATCGGTCTTTCATCCACGCTGCGGCTTGACCCTGTGCGGTCGCTGACGCAGTCTCCGGAGCATCCGCACGCAGGGAGTTCGCGATGGAGACGTCCAAGCCGGCGATGCCGCCGATTCCGCCTTCGGTGTCGTGGTTCTGGCGTGTGCTGGATGCGGTGAGACAGGTGTTGTCGCGGTGGCGGCAGCGGTTCGAGCTGGTGTCGATGACGGTCGCGGTGGCGCGCCGGATGCGATTTTCGCTGTTGTTCGCGTGCGCAGCCTGCGTG
>JAYRTK010000165.1:0-7540 GCA_041919595.1 Lysobacteraceae bacterium | reverse complement strand
CCGAGGCCGAGATCGACGGCGTGTTGCACGAGTACACCACGGTCGAAGGACTGCAGGAAGACGTGCTGGAAGTGCTGCTGAACCTCAAGGACGTCGCGATCCGCATGGGCACGGGCGAATCCGCCACCCTGAGCCTCAACAAGCAGGGCCCGGGCATCGTCACCGCCGGCGACATCAAGACCGATCACAACGTCGAGATCCTCAACACTGACCATGTCATCGCGCACCTGACCAAGGATGCTGCGCTGAACATGCGCCTCAAGATCGAGCGTGGCTTCGGCTACCAGCCGGCGGCCGCTCGTCGTCGTCCGGACGAGGAAACCCGCGCCATCGGCCGACTGATGCTGGACGCCAGCTTTTCGCCGGTCCGTCGCGTGGCCTACGAAGTCGAAGCCGCGCGCGTCGAACAGCGCACCGACCTCGACAAGCTGGTGCTCGACATCGAGACCAATGGCACGATCGATGCCGAGGAAGCCGTGCGCACCGCCGCCGACATCCTCACCGATCAGCTGTCGGTGTTCGGTGACTTCACCCATCGCGATCGTGGCGCCGCCAAGCCGGCCGCGACCGGTGTCGATCCGATCCTGCTGCGCCCGATCGACGATCTGGAGCTGACCGTGCGTTCGGCCAACTGCCTCAAGGCCGAGAGCATCTACTACGTCGGCGACCTGATCCAGAAGACCGAAGTCGAACTGCTCAAGACCCCGAATCTCGGCAAGAAGTCGCTCACCGAGATCAAGGAAGTCCTCGCCCAGCGCGGTCTCTCGCTCGGCATGAAGCTCGAAAACTGGCCGCCGGCCGGCATTGCCGCTCACGGCATGCTGGGCTGAGTCACGAACCAACTCTGAAAATTGATCCCGGCACAGGGTGCCGGGGATAACCAGGAACCACGACCATGCGCCACCAGAAGTCCGGCCGCAAATTCAGCCGCACCAGCGCCCATCGCGAAGCGATGTTCCGCAACATGGCCGCCTCGCTGATCAAGCACGGCCTGATCCGCACCACGCTGCCGAAGGCGAAGGAACTCCGTCGCGTCGCCGAGCCGCTGATCACGCTCTCGAAGGTCGACGGCGTCGCCAATCGCCGCCTCGCCTTCTCGCGTCTGCGCGACAAGGAAGCCGTCGGCACCCTGTTCACTACCCTTGGCCCGCGTTACCGCGAGCGTCCGGGCGGTTATCTGCGCATCCTGAAGTGCGGTTTCCGCGACGGCGACAATGCTCCGATGGCCTACGTCGAGCTGGTCGACCGCCCCGAAGCCGCGGCCTGATCGCGCTCCGCCGGCCGCGCGATCGCTCGGCCGGAGACGGCGCAGGTCTCCGCCGCCGCGCCGCCAGCATGACGAAAACCCCGGCATCTGCCGGGGTTTTTGCTATTGTGGATCGCGATCGGGACGGAACTCGGGCGCATTCCGCCTGTCTGCCGTACCAACGCCCAACGTAGAAGTCGTGTCCATGTCCACCAATCCCTTCCGCTGGTCCTTCCGTACCCAATTCCTGTTGGGGTTCCTCGCCTGCGCGGGACTGATCGGTTTCGCGATCTTCTCCCAGTTCCAGTGGGAACTGAATCCGTGTCCGCTGTGCATTTTCCAGCGCATCGCCTTCGCCGCACTCGGAGTGGTGCTGCTGATCGGCGGACTGCACGCGCCCAAGGGCGCCACCGGACGCCGGGCCTACGGTCTTCTGGCGCTGATTCCCGCGGGGATCGGCACCTACATCGCCGGCAAGCACGTCTGGCTGACCACGCTGCCGCCGGATCAGGTGCCGGAATGCGGCCCGCCGCTCGGCTTCATCTGGGAAACCAATTCCTTCACCCAGACCATCAGCAAGGTGCTGAACGGTTCCGGCGAATGCGCCAAGGTCGACTGGGGCTTCCTCGGCCTGTCGATGCCGGCCTGGAGCCTGGTCTGGTTCCTGCTGTTGACGCTGTGGCTGCTGTACGCCGCCTTCCGACCGCGCTGACGTTGTTTCTCCCATCGCCCTTCCCCCACAGGACGAGACCATGACCCGCCCCGAACCCCTGCAAGCCGTGCTGTCGCCCCCGTCCGGGTGGACGCCTGCGAGCTGGCGCCAGCGCCAGGCGCTGCAGCAGCCCAGTTACCCCGACGCCGAAGTGCTGGAGGGCGTGCTGAACGAACTGCACGCGCTCCCGCCGCTGGTGACCTCGCGCGAGGTCGTCAATCTCCGCCAGCAGCTCGCCGAAGCCCAGGAAGGCCGGCGTTTCCTGCTGCAGGGCGGCGATTGCGCCGAGATCTTCAGCGACTGCACGCCGGAAGTCATCTCCAACCGGCTCAAGGTGCTCCTGCAGATGAGTCTGGTGCTGGTGCACGGGCTGCGGCTGCCGGTCGTGCGCGTCGGTCGTTTCGCGGGTCAGTACGCCAAACCGCGGTCGGCCGATACCGAGACGAAGGATGGCGAGACCCTGCCGAGCTACCGCGGCGATCTGGTCAACGGGCCGGAGTTCAACGCCGAAGCCCGCATCCCGGACCCGCGCCGGATGATCAAGGGGCATGCGCGTTCGGCGATGACGATGAATTTCATCCGCGCGCTGATCGACGACGGTTTCGCCGACCTGCATCATCCGGAATACTGGAATCTCGCCTGGGTCGGCCATTCGCCGCTGGCCGAGGAATACCAGAAGATGGTGGCCGGCATCGGCGACGCGGTGCGCTTCATGGAGACGCTCTCGGGCGAGTCGATCCACAACCTGCGCAGCGTCGAGTTCTACACGTCGCACGAAGCGCTGCTGCTGCCTTACGAGGAAGGCGTGACCCGGCAGGTGCCGCGCCAGGCCGGCTGGTTCAATCTCGGCACGCATTTTCCGTGGATCGGCATGCGCACCGCTGCGGCCGACGGCGCGCACATCGAGTATTTCCGCGGTATCCGCAATCCGATCGCGGTGAAGATCGGTCCGTCGGTGACCGCGGACCAGTTGTTGCGCCTGATCGACGCGCTGAACCCGAACGACGAGCCTGGTCGCCTGAGTCTGATCCACCGCATGAGCGCATCGAGCATCGGGCAGAAGTTGCCGCCGCTGCTGGAGGCGGTGAAGCGCGATGGACGTCGGGTCCTGTGGATCTGCGATCCGATGCACGGCAATACCGAGTCGACCTCGAACGGTTACAAGACCCGTCGCTTCGAGAACATCCGCAGCGAACTGGAGCAGGCGTTCGAGATCCATGCCGCGGCGGGTACCCGCCTCGGTGGCGCGCATCTGGAATTGACCGGGGAGGATGTGACCGAGTGCACCGGCGGTGCCCGCGAACTGACCGACACCGACCTCGAGCGCGCCTACCGCACCACGGTGGATCCGCGCCTCAATTACGAGCAGGCGTTGGAGATCGCGATGCTGATCGTGCGCAAGCAGGCGCAGATCAATGCGCCGACGCCGATCTGATCGATCGCCGTCCGCCGCGGTCGTTCGAAAAATCCCGCGTGAGCGGGGTTTTTGGTGGGGGATGCGACGGCTCAGTCGCGCGATTTCGCTTCGTTGCCCGTGGCGGTCGCGTCATCCGCCTTCTTCACCAGGGCTTGGATCGCCGGCGGCAGCGCGAACAGTTCCGGCGACGGCAGGGCGGGGTCGTAGGCGAGCAGGGTGAGGACCTGGGTCATTCCCGCGGCCTTGCTGGTGGCCTTGGTCGACATCTTCACCGGGCCGAAATCCCGGTACTCGGCGATGTGTGTGACCTGCTTGATCTCGCCCATCGCAGAGACCACGGTGGATTCGTTGGACACCATCAGGCCGTCCGCGGTGCCGAAGCAGATCGCGCTGTCGCGACCGGAGACCCATTTGATTTCGACGCGATAGCAGGGGCGTCCTTCGGATTCCGACAGGCCGACGGTCCTGGCGGACGCGATGACGCTGGCGTCGTAGAGGCTGTAGCGGATGTCGCTCTGCTCGACGGCCTGTTCGCGTTCCTTGCCCTGCAGCAGGCGCGGGCCGTTCATCGGATCCATGCCCCAGGCGACGCCGCCGCTGAAACCGCTGCGGAAGTCGCCGACGCCGGGAATGGTCATCACCGACGCGCGGTCCTGCTCGCGGGCATACATGGTCATCTCGAGTTTCATGCCGTTCTCGACGATTTCCATCTGGATCCTGTTGGTGCCCTCCGCGGCGCGGGTCAGGGCTTCACGGCCGCCGGCGGCGGCGACGTGCGCGTCGATCAGGCTGCGCGCGTCGGGCAGATCGGCGGCCTGGGCGAGCGGGGCGAGGGACAGGGCCAGGCCGAAGGCGAGGGCGGTGCGGGAAAAGCGGTTCATGGTCGACTCCGATGTCTTTGGTGCAGCGGGGAAAATGGAGGAGGCTGGATCGCGGATCAGCGCGCTGTTCCGGCATCGCCGATCCAGGCAAGGGCGGCATCGAGTGCGCGGTCGCGTCCGGCGCGCAGGGCCTCGGCGGTCGGCGGGCTCGACGTATCGGGGCTCACGCCCACGCCTTCGATGCGGCGACCCTTGGGGTCGGAGAAATCGGCGATCGGATAGTACAGACGATCGCCCGAGGGAAGGGGGACGGTCATGGCCGGAAGCGCCATGCCGGCGCTGGCGTCGCCGAAGATACGGGCGCGCTCGAGCGCCTGCATGCTGGCGGGGAAGATGTCGGAACAGCTGATCGAAGCACGGTCGGTGAGGATCGCCAGCGGGCCCTGGAAGCGGCGTACGTCCCGGCCGTCCTCGGTCACCTGGCGCGGGAACGCGGTGAGCTGCAGATCGCCGCCCGCGGTGCTCAGGGTGCCCAGCGACACCGTCTTTTCGAAAAAGAGGCCGCCGACCGCGCTCATCGTGGCCATCTGGCCGCCGGAGTTGCCGCGCAGGTCGATGACCACGCCGCGGCAGCCACCATGTTCGCGCAGCGCTTCGACGAAACGATCGTAGACCGGCATCGCCCACTGGCTGAATTCGACGTAGAGCACGCATCCGCCGTCGCGGTTGGGCAGCGTGCGTTGGGTGAATCGCAGCGGCATCGGCGGCAGGCCGGGCAGGGTGATGGCCTGCACGTGCGGGTTGGCGATCGCGGTCAGCGACAACGTGCGCACCGTCCCGTCGAGGTCGCGCAACTGCACGCTTACCGCCTTGCCCGGCGGCAGCGCGTCGACCAGATCGTTGGTCCGCAGCTGCAGCATCGACGCGCCGCGACGGGCGGCATCGGGCGAGGCCTGCGCCAGTGCGCTCAGGACCTTGGCGGCGTCGAAATCGTCGATGCGTTCGATCTGCCAGCCCGGGCGGACGCCGGCGCGCGCGGCCGGGAAGCCGTCGGTCACCTGCTCGACGAGGAATTTGCCGTCGACGATGGCCAGACGCAGGCCCAGTTCGGCCATGCCGACTTCCACCGCCTTGTCCGGCGGCGGCATGGCTTCCGCGGGAATCAGCGCCAGATGCGATGCGCGCAGATCCTGCAGCAGTTCGTTGATCTCCCGGCGCAGGGACGCGAGGTCCCGCGCGCTCTCGATCTCCGGCTGGTGCCTGGCCTTCAGTGCCGCCCAGTCCAGACCTTCGTGCTTGCCCTTGAAGCCGCTGTTCTGCAGGCGCTCCCAGACGATCGCGAACGTCTCCTTCGCGTGGATGTCGTTGGCGCTGCCGGTGGTGGCGGGTGCTGCGGTCGGCGCATCGGCGTATGCCGCGGGTATCAGGAGAGCGGTCAGGGCGATCGCGAGCAGCGAGCGGGCGGTGCGGGATGTCATGGTGGGTGTTCCTTCCGTAGCGGGGCATCGCGACCGCGCTGGTTCGTGGTTCGCATGCCTTCAGGACAGCGGATCGCGGTGGATGTGACCATGACCGATGGCAGGGGCGCTCAGTCGCCTGCGAGTTGCCAGGCTTGGCGCGCGATCAGCGCCAGCACGATCACCAGGAAGACCGCGCGTACGAATCCCTGACCGCGACGGATCGCCAGATGGCTGCCGAGGTAGCTGCCGATCATGTTGCCGAGGATCAGCGGCAGCGCCAATGTCCACAGCACGTAGCCGCCGATCGCGAGCACCGTCCACGAGCTGAGATCGGCGGCGACGTTGGCGCTCTTGGACACGGCCGAGGATTTCAGGAAGTCCAGCCCCAGGACGCTGACGAAGGCGAACACCATGATCGTACCGGTGCCCGGGCCGATCAGGCCGTTGTAGAAGCCGGTGGCGGCGCCGATGGACGCGGCGGCCAGCGCTTCGTGTCTCGGATGGAAGCGTCGCTCCTCGCGCAGTCCGAGATCCCGGCGCACCGCCGTGTACACCGCGAGCACCACGCAGATCGACAGCACGACCCACTTCAGCACTTCGCCGTCGATCCGCTTCGCCAGTTGCATGCCGAGCGCGGACGCCGACAGCGCGGCGACGCAGGCGGGAACGAGTACGCGGCGTTCGATGCGGATCCGGCGCAGGTAGTTCCAGGCGGCGACGCCGGTCCCGAAGATCGAACTGGTGCGCTGGGTGCCGATCAACTGCAGGATATGCAGTCCCGGATGCAGGTTCAGCATCGCCGGCGTCGACACCAGTCCGCCGCCGCCGACGATGCTGTCGATCAGGCCGGCGCAGAATCCGACCAGCGCGGTGAGCAGCCAGAGCGTGGAATCGATCTCCATCGGCGGACGGCGCTCGCAGCGGTCGAAAAAACAGCCGGCATTGTAGGCGGGCGCGTCGCGCCCCGACAGCCGTTCAGCCGCCGGCGGCGAGCCTTGCCGCGCGCCGGCGTTTCAGCAGATCGCGCACGAGCACCCAGACGATGATCAGATTGAGCGTGAGCACCGCGAGCGTCGGCCAGCCGGGGTAGCGCCACAGCGCGTAGAGACAGAACGGCAGATACAGGGTCGCGGCGAAGGACCCCAGCCACGATGCCCATGCGCGCACCCGCCACAGCCCGTAGAACAGCACGAAACGCAGCGCGGCATAGACGCCGATGGCCATGGCCGCCAGCAGCACCGTATCCGGCGTGATCCGCGCGAGCAGACGGCCCAGCGCGCTGTGGTGCGGATCGAAATGCAGCCACTCGCCGATGCCGGCGATGAACGCGCGGATCGGCGTCGGGCCGACCAGACCGAGCGCGACGGCGGATGCCGTCGCGACCACACCCTTGCCCAGTTCGATCAGCGCGATCACGTGCAGCCCGGGATGGGCTGCGGGTCGCGGATCGTAGCGGGGAGCTTCCTGCTGCACGCCGGGCCTCGGGTTGACGTTCGCGCCGGGATTACGCGGCGCGCGAAGCGCGCTTGCGGTCGGTCTCGGTGCGCAGTTTCTTGCGCAACCGGATCTGCTTCGGCGTGACCTCGACCAGTTCGTCGTCGTCGATGAATTCCAGCGCCTGTTCGAGCGAGAACTTGATCGGCGGGATCAGGCCTTCGTCGTCGTCCTTGCCGGACGCGCGGAAGTTGGTCAGCTGCTTGCCGCGCAGGGCGTTGACGGTGAGGTCGTTGTCCTTGCTGTTGATGCCGACGATCTGACCTTCGTAGATTTCCTCGCCCGGCTCGATGAACAGACGGCCGCGTTCCTGCATCGCGATCTGCGCGTAGGCCGGCGAGCTGCCGGTGCCGTTGGAGATCAGCACGCCGTTCTGGCGCTGGCCGATCG
>JAYRTK010000164.1:0-7592 GCA_041919595.1 Lysobacteraceae bacterium | reverse complement strand
TGACGGCGACGTCGTGCATGCGGTGATCGAGGGCTGGGGCATCAATCAGGACGGCAAGACCAACGGCATCACCGCGCCGAATCCGGACTCGCAGGCGCGGCTGGAGCAGGAGGTCTACGATCGTTTCGGCATCGATCCGGCCGGCATCCAGCTGATCGAGGCGCATGGCACCGGTACCAAGCTCGGCGATCCGATCGAGGTCGAGGGTCTGAAGCTCGCGTTCGCGAAATACACCCGCGACACCGGCTACTGTGCGCTGGGTTCGGTCAAGAGCAACATCGGCCACTGCGCCACGGCCGCGGGCATCGCCGGCGTGATCAAGCTGGTGCTGGCGATCCGTCATCGCCAACTCCCGCCGACGATCCATTACGACACCCTCAACGAGCACATCGACCTGACCGGCAGTCCGTTCTACGTCAACGACCGACTGCGGCCGTGGACGCCGGCCAACGGCGCGCGTCGTCGCTCCGCGGTCAGTTCGTTCGGTTTCAGCGGCACCAACGCGCACGTGGTGATCGCCGAGCCGGCGCCTTCCGCGGCGACGCGGACGATGTCGATTCCCGCGGGCGATACGATCGTGCCGCTGTCGGCGAAGACCCCCGAACAGTTGCGGCAGAAGGCGATCGACCTGATCGCGTTCCTGCGCCGTGCGGATGCGGACCTCGCGCTCGCCGATGTCGCCTACACCCTGCAGATCGGGCGCGAGCCGATGGACGAGCGACTCGGCGTGCTGGCATCGGGGATCGACGATCTCGTCGCCCGGCTGCAGGACTGGGTCGACGGTGGTCCCGGCGCGAAGGCCTGTCATCGCGGTCATGCCCGGCAGGGTCGCGACGGCATGAGCGTGCTCGGCCGCGACGAAGAGGTGCAGGAAGCGGTCATCGCCACCTGCATCGCAGCGCGCAAGCTGTCGGGACTGGTCGATCTGTGGGTCAAGGGCATCGAGTTCGACTGGCACCGGCTGTACGGCGAACGGCGGCCGCGGCGCATCCCGCTGCCGACCTATCCGTTCGCCCGCGAGCGCTACTGGGTCGTGCCCGATGCCTTCGCGACGACCGCCACGGACGCGGCCTTCACGAGCGCCGCCTTCAACAGCGCGGCCGTCGCGGGCAACGCCGTGCTGCATCCGCTGGTGCATGCGAACACGTCGGATCTCGCCGGCCAGCGCTACACCTCCACGTTCGATGGCGACGAATGCTTCCTGTCCGATCACCGTGTCACGGTCGACGCCGGTGCGCCGCGCCGGGTGCTGCCGGGTGTGGCCTATCTGGAAATGGCGCGCGCGGCGGTGGAATTCGCGCTGCCGCCGGCGCCTGGCACTGGGCGCGACGATCCGCGGACGCTGCTGGAACTGCGCAACGTGATCTGGGCGCAACCGGTGTTCGGCGACGGCGGTGCGCGTGTCCACATCGCGCTGTCGACGGAGGATGCGCGCGAGATCGATTACGAGATCTGCGGCGACGACGGGGTCGTGCATGGTCAGGGTCGCGTGATCGTCGCGTCGCGGTCGACGCCCGCGATGCTCGATCTCGCGGCGATCGAGGCGCGGATGACCGCGATGCGGATCGATGCGGACGCGCTGTACGCGATCTTCGATCGCATGGGCCTGCATTACGGCCCCGCGCATCGCGGAATCGTGACGCTGGCGATCGGTCGCGACGAAGTGTTCGCACGCCTGCGCCTGCCCGCGGCCCGGCAGGCGGACCTCGCGCGATACGCGCTGCACCCGGGGCTCGCCGACAGCGCGCTGCAGGCCTGCGTCGGGCTGATCTGCGATCCGGCGCAGCCGCCCCAGCGGCCGCTGGTGCCGTTCGCACTCGATGCGCTGCGCGTGTTCGCGCCCTGCACGCCGGACATGACGGCATGGCTGCGCTACGCGCCGGGCTCGCATGCCGGTGATCGCGTGGTCAAGCTCGATATCGATCTGTGCGACGCCGAGGGGCGCGTCTGCGCCGAACTCCGCGGTTTCGCGGCGCGGGTGATGGACGGCGACGCACGCGGGGATGACGTGCAGGACGAAGGCGCGCGGGACGAGGCGTTCGACCTCGCGCGGTACGAGCGGCTGATCGACGACATCGCGGAGCATCGGGTGTCGGTCGACGAGGCGTTGGCGCTGGAATGAGTGGGAAGCGCGCTCGCGGCCGCCAGGGTCCGCGGACGCAGATCAGAACTTTGGAGCAGTATTCGTGACATCGATGACGCAGGAACTGAAGCAGATCTACGACGCGCTTTCGAGCGGCCGCCTCGACCGCAATGAAGCGTTGGCGCGGATCCGTGCGCTCAAGCGCGGCGCGGGCGCCGGAGACGGCGTACCGCTGCTGGCCGAGGAGGTCTGGGTGCCGGCGGCGCTCGCCGCCGACCGCGATGCGTCGACGGATGCCGCGCCGACGTACGCCGTGCATGGGGTCGTGCTCTGCGAACTGCCGGATATCGATGCGGACGCACTGTCCCGTGTCCTGCCGGACGCCACCTGCACGGTGTTGCGCGCGCCCCCGGGGCAGGCGCTGCATCGCCGCTTCATCGCGCATGCGCTTGCCTGCTTCGATCGGGTGAAGACGATGCTCGCCGCGCGCTCGCAGGGGCGGATGCTGCTGCAGATCGTCATTCCCGAGGGCGGTCCCGACCGCGGTGCGACGACGCTGTTCGAAGGACTCTCCGGTCTGCTGAAGACCGCGGCCCTGGAGAATCCCCACTTCGTCGGCCAGCTCATCCGGGTGCCGGCGCGTCTGCCCGGCGTGATGCTGGCCGAACACCTGCGCCGCGAAGCGACGCAGACGGGCAGCGCACGGGTACGCCATACCGCCGATGGTCGCGATGTGCCGCGCTGGCAGGAAGTGGCGCCGGCGCCGGCCGGTGTGCCGCAGGCGTGGCGCGACGGCGGCGTGTATCTGATCACCGGCGGTCTCGGCGGTCTCGGTCGGCTGTTCGCGCAGGACATCCTGCGCCGCACGCAGGGGGCGACCGTCGTGCTGACCGGGCGCGCCGCCCCGGACGCGCGGCGCGAGGCCGCGCTGCGGGCACTGTCCTCGGGCGACGGGCGCGTGGTCCATCGATCGGTCGATCTCGAGGATGCCGCGTCGGTCGATGCGCTGGTCGCGTCGGTGCTGGACGAATACGGTCGCCTTGACGGCGTGCTGCACAGTGCCGGTGCCGTCGCCGACAATTTCCTGCTGAAGAAGAGCGCCGACGAGTTCGCGCGCGTGCTCGGGCCGAAAGTGCTCGGCACCTGGCATCTGGACACGGCGACGCGCACGCTGCCGCTGGATGTCTTCGTGCTGTTCTCCTCGATCGCCAGCGCCTTCGGCAATGTCGGCCAGGCCGACTACGCCACGGCGAACGCGTTCATGGATGCCTTCGCCGCGCATCGCAATGCGCGGGTCGCCGCCGGCGAACGCCATGGCCGCACGGTCGCGATCGACTGGTCGTTGTGGCGCGATGGCGGCATGACCATCGATGCGTCGACCCTCGACGGCATCGTCCGCAGTACCGGCATGCGCCCGATGCGCACCGAAACCGGGCTGGAGGCGTTCCATCGCAGCGTGGCGCTGAATGCCGACCGCACCATCGCGATGGAAGGCGATCCCGCGCGGATGCGCGCGCTGCTCGCGGGCGGGGCGTTCCCGCACGTCGATGCGCCGGCCGTGCCCGCGACGTTGCCCGCGACGGCGCCCGCGGAGCCGTCCGCGCCGCTCGGGGCCGACGATCTCGCGCGGCGTGCCGAGGACTGGTTGCGCCGGGAACTCGCGGGCGTGCTGAAATTGCCCGCCGATCGCATCGATCCGCAGGCGGGCCTGGAGCGCTACGGCATCGATTCGATCCTGGCGATGCAACTGACCAACCGGCTCGAACAGACCTTCGGCTCGCTCTCGAAAACGCTGTTCTTCGAATACCAGACGCTGCGCGAACTGGCCGGCTACTTCGCCGCGGAGCATGCGTCGCGACTGCATGGCCTGTTCGCGACCACGTCTCCCGCGGAGACGCCGCGGCCGGCAATCGTGCCGCCCCGGGCGACGGCTCCTGTGGCCCCGTCCACGCGCGGTGGCTTCCGTGGCCGTCCGCGCAAGGCCGCGACATCTCCGGCGACGGCGCCGGAACCCGTCGCCACGCGGCGGCCCGGCGTCGATCCTGCCAGGCCGGGCCTTGTCGAGCCGGTCGCGATCGTCGGTCTGAGCGGACGGTATCCCGAAGCGATCGACATCGAGGCGTACTGGCGCAATCTCCGCGATGGCCGCGACTGCATCGTCGAAGTGCCGGAGGACCGCTGGGACTGGCGCCGCTGGTACAGCGAGGACCGCACCGCGTCCGGTCGCCACTTCAGCAAGTGGGGCGGCTTCATCGCCGGCGTCGACGAATTCGATCCGCAGTTCTTCAATATCTCGCCGAAGGAAGCGAAGCTGATCGATCCGCAGGAGCGGCTGTTCCTGCAGCACGCGTGGATGGCGATCGAGGACGCCGGTTACACCCGCGAGGGACTGCAGTTCGCGGAAGACGGCGATCAGCCCGGCCAGGTCGGCGTCTACGCCGGTCTCATGTTCACCGAGTATCAATTGTTCGGTGCCGAAGCCAGCCTGCGCGGGACGCCGCTCGGCGTTCCGGTCAGTGCGGCCAGCATCGCCAACCGCGTGTCCTACGCGCTGAACCTGCACGGTCCGAGCATGACCGTGGACACGATGTGCTCGTCCTCGCTCACCGCGATCCATCTCGCCTGCCAGGACCTGCAGGCCGGTCGCATCCGGATGGCGCTTGCCGGCGGCGTGAACGTCAGCATCCACCCGAACAAGTATCTGGTGTTGAGCGCCGGCCAGTTCATCTCCAGCGACGGCCACTGCCAGAGTTTCGGCGAGGGCGGCGATGGGTACATTCCTGGCGAAGGCGTGGGCGTGGTGGTGCTCAAGCGCCTGTCCGACGCGGAGCGCGACGGCGATCAGGTGTACGGCCTGATCCGCGGCAGCGCGCTGAACCACGGCGGCAAGACCAACGGCTACACGGTGCCCAATCCGCAGGCGCAGGCGGCGGTGATCGGCCGGGCGCTGGCCGAATCGGGGATCGACGCGCGCCGGATCGGTTACATCGAGGCGCACGGGACGGGAACGAAGCTGGGCGACCCGATCGAGATCGCGGCGCTGGGCAAGGCGTTCGCGAAGTACACGCAGGAGACCGGGTTCTGCCTGATCGGTTCGGCGAAATCGAACATCGGCCACTGCGAGTCGGCGGCGGGGATCGCGGGCCTGACCAAGGTGCTGCTGCAGCTGAAGCACCGGCAGATCGTGCCGTCGCTGCATTCGTCGCGGCTGAACCCGCACATCGACTTCGCGAAGACGTCGTTCGTGGTGAACCAGACGCTGCGCGCGTGGCCGGCGCCGGAGGTGGACGGCCGGGTGTGGCCGCGTCTGGCGGGCCTGTCGTCGTTCGGTGCGGGCGGTTCGAACGCGCATCTGCTGGTGGAGGAATACGTGGCGCCGGAGACGGCGCCGGTGGTGCATGCGCAGGTGGCGGTGGTGCTGTCGGCGCGGACGCCGGAGCAGCTGCGGCAGAAGGCGGTGGATCTGCTGGCGTTCGTGCGCGATCAGGATCACGTCGATCTGACGGCGCTGGCGTACACGCTGCAGATCGGCCGCGAGGCGATGGACGAGCGTGTGGGCGTGGTGGTGTCGACGCTGCCGCAGCTGACGGCGGTGCTGGACGCGTTCGTGTCGGGCGAGGAGGTGCTGGAGGACGGGCATCGCGGTCAGGCGCGGCGGAACCGCGAGGCGCTGTCATTGTTCGGAAGCGACGGCGATCTGCAGCAGGCGGTGGAGAAGTGGATCGCGGGCGGGAAGCTGGGCCGTCTGGTGGAGCTGTGGACGAAGGGCCTGGAGGTGGACTGGCGGAAGCTGTACGGCGCGCAGCGGCCGCGGCGGATGTCGTTGCCGACGTACCCGTTCGCGAAGGAGCGTTACTGGATCGACGCGACCGTCGTCGCGCAGGCATCGATGCCGCCCGGCGCATCGCGACTGCATCCGCTGCTGCACGAGAACGTCTCCGATCTGCAGGGCCAGCGGTATGCCTCGCGGTTCGGCGGCGAAGAACCGTTGCTGCGCGATCACGTCGTCGCCACCGCCGAGGGCCCGCGTCGCGCGCTGCCGGCGATGGCCCTGCTGGAGATGGCGCGCGTGGCGGCCGAGCACGCGCAGCCGGACCGCGCCGAAGGCACGGTGCCGGAACTGCGCGATGCGGTCTGGGCGCAGCCGCTGGTGGTCGAGGGCGAGACCCGCGTGGAAGTGGGACTGCAGCCGGGCCGCGATGGCGGCATCGACTACGAGGTGTCCTGCACGCGCGACGGCACGGAGACGATCCATGCCCAGGGCGTCGTGCATTTCGTCGCGGCGCAGTCGTCGTCGTGGGACATCGCCGGCGTGCGTGCGCGGATGACGCGCGATGCGCTGTCGGCGGAAGCGGTGTACGCGCAGTGCGAACGATTGGGCCTGTCGTGCGGTCCGCGGCTGCGGACGGTGACGGCGCTGCGATGCGGTGTCGGCGAGGCGCTGGCGGAGCTGCGGTTGCCTGCGGGCGGCGAGGAGGCCGATCGGCGCTTCTCGCCGGCGCTGCTGGAAGGCGTGCTGCAGTCCGCGCAGGCATGGCTGGCGGCGGAGGGCGTGCCGGACCGGCTGCCGTTCGCGGTGGAGCGGGTGCGCGTGCTGTCGGCGATGGGGCCGGAGATGTTCGCGTGGCTGCGTCCAGCCGCGGGTTCCGGGATGCAGGAGGCGACGCTGCGTCTGGATGTCGACGTGTGCGATGCGCAGGGCCGCGTCTGCGTCGAACTGCGCGGTTGCGTCTGGCGCGCCATGCCGCGACTCGGCGTCGTCGTTCGCGCCGTCGATCTGCCGGTCGTCGCGCCGTCCGCGGCAACCGCGCCGGTGCAATCGTTGCCGGCGGCGTCATCGCCGCCGCAGCACACGGGCGTGAAGCCGCGGCCGGCGCCGAAGCCGATCGCGTTCCTCGCCCCGACCGCCACTGCCGTGGTGCAGGGCCGTTCGACCGTGACGCTCGACGTGCCGGCGCCGCCGTCGGCGCCCGCGTCGACGAAGACGAAACCATCGATCACATTGTCGGCGCCGACCGCTCCGGTTCCGGCAGTGGCGCCGCGGTCGGTGCGCAGTGTGGTGCTGCCATCGATCGCGGTGCCGCAGCCGCGTGCCGTCGGGATGCGGCCATCGATCACGCTGGTGCCGCTCGATGCCTTGCCGCCCCCCGTGTTTTCGCCGCGGATGCCGGTGGTGCTGTCGCCGCTGTCCGACGAGAAGGGCGCGGCCGATGCCGCGCGCCAGTCTCTGCACACCGTTGCGACGCCCGATTCCGCGGTCGAACTGTTCGATTGCGGTGAAGGCCACTACGCGATCCGGATCGACGATGGCAAGGGCGACGGCAATGCGCTGACCGACACGCTGATCGAGCATCTGCTGCAGGCGCTCGATCGCGTGCGCATGGCGGCACCGAAGGTGTTGACGCTCGAAGGCGCCGTGCACGGTTTCCTGCGCGGTGGTCGTCGCGAATGCGATCGTGCGATCGAACGCGGGCTGTTCCGCGCGATCGCGGATTGCCCGTGCCCGACG